>NZ_JBLZFX010000029.1:0-64513 GCF_050753345.1 Alkalinema pantanalense CENA528
TTGGCCCTAGTGCAAAGTAGTGGCGACCCTGGCTAGCCCGCGATTTTCTCAATCCAGGGGGGATCGGTCTACCACTACTCTTAAGATACAAGGGGGGATCGGATCTGTGGCATGGATGAATCCATTTGATACCACTGTCCTAAATCTATGGGCTATGGCTATATCCAGCCAGTAATCCACGCAACATTATCCCCTACATTACACAGCGAATCGCCTCCAGCATTGCCTGCGCTTTGCAACATTATCCCCTACATTACACAGCGAATCGCCTCCAGCATTGCCCGCGCTTTATTCAGCGTTTCCTCATACTCACTTTCCGGCACCGAGTCCGCCACCAAGCCAGCCCCCGCCTGCACACTCACCCGATGCTGACCATTCTCCAGCGGCTGCACAATCATGGTACGAATCGCGATCGCGCTATTCAGTTGCCCCTCAAAATCGTAGTAACCATACACCCCGGAATACACTCCCCGACGGCAAGGCTCTAAATCGTGAATAATTTGCATCGCCCGAATCTTGGGCGCACCACTCACCGTTCCCGCTGGGAAACAAGCTTTCAGCAAATCCCAAGCTGTTTTATCAGACCGTAAATCCCCAATCACATTACTCACAATATGCATTACGTGGGAATAGCGCTCAATGATCATCAACTCGTCCACCTTCACGCTTCCGTTAACGCAAACGCGACCGAGATCATTTCGGCCCAAATCCACCAGCATCACATGTTCCGCAACTTCCTTCGGATCGCTCAGCAAATCCTGCTCTAAGGCCAACTCTTCCTGGGGCGTTTTACCCCGCTTCCGCGTTCCGGCGATCGGACGTACCGTGGCAATTTTACGATCGCCCTCCGGCGCGTTTTCCGCCTTCACCATAATTTCTGGACTGGAACCAATAATCTGCCAATCGCCAAAATTAAAGTACGACATGTAGGGCGATGGATTAACCAGCCGCAACGATCGATACAAATTAAACGGATCACCCGAATAATCCGTAGACAACCGCTGGGAAATCACCACTTGGAAGATATCCCCAGCCTTAATATGTCCCTTGGCTTTCTCCACCGCCGCGCAGAAATTTTCCTGGGTAAAATTGCTCGTAATGGCAATCTCCTGGGCATTACTTCTAGCGTTGTTCGGTTTCCAATCGAAGCGTTTCGCTCGATCGGTCATAGGCGATTCTAACTTCTGAACCAGTTCCTTCACCCGATCGCAGGCTTTAGCATAGGCCGTTTGTAAATCGGTATTGGGGTCGCGCAAATCCGCATAGGCGATCGCCCACAGCTTCCGCTTCACCTGATCGAAAATCAATAAGCTATCGATCTGCATCCACAGACCATCGGGTAAATCCCCCTCCTGGGGCGGATAAATCGTAACCGTCGGTTCAATCCAATTAATTAACTCATACCCCCAAAAGCCAAACAGCCCCCCAATGCCCGGTGGCAATTCCGGCAACTTAACCGGCTGGAAGTCCGCCAAACAGGTAGATAATGCCGCAAACGGATCCCCCGTAAATTCATGCTGGGAGCCATCACGGTAGGTTTGTGTGGTTCTATCCCCCCGCGCTTCCATAATCCACAGCGGATCGCAGCCCAAAAAGCTGTAGCGACCGATGGTTTCGCCCCCTTCCACAGATTCCAACAGAAAGTTGTAGGGGCGATCGCTACAGACCCGATACCAAGCAGAAACGGGCGTATCCAAATCCGCGACCCACTCCTGGTACACGGGAACAAAATTACCTTGCTGAGCCAACTCAGAAAACTGATTAAAGTCAGGAAAAATCATGGGGTTTCTACTCAAGATCGATGAGACAGCAGAATGATGGAGATAGCAGATGGCAACTTGCAGCGAAAAACTATTGGGCGGCCTCCGCCCATCCTTTCCATCCGATCGTCCACAGATTCTGCATCACCCTAGTCATGATTACTGGAAAATTCTACTCTAACGATTGTACGAGTTAACGTCCCAGTTCCCTGAAAAATCTTCCTGGTTAGGCAGATTGATCACCCGTCAATTCATCGAATTAGACTTGATTTCGATCGTGCAAAAAAAATAGTAGAGACGCCCTAGGTGAGCATCTCTACTATCGTGCTAGTCTAGCTAGACTAATCGAACTAGACTAATCCGATCAAACCAGACATTACGGATCGATCGTCCGCTTGCCGCTGAACTTCAGCGTAGAAGGGTTGGGGTTAGAACCAATATTCCGAGGAACGTGGTTCACCATTTCCCGACCAGCATTCACCTTTTCAGGGAACACGCCATCGGCAGGGTGCAGATATTGGATCTCACCGTTGGGATAAACCCGGTAGATCTTGTAGTTCGTGATTTTAAACTTCGTCTTAAGTTGGGTGCCAAGCGCTAGGCAGTGCTCCTTACGAGCGAGGTATACCAGGTTCTCGCCCTCATGCATGGTTGCCGCACCACCTAAAGGCATTTCGAACACTTGGGACTTTTTACTTTCCCAGGTGATGGCATACTTTTCTTCAACCTCAGCCTTGGTCAGCAGGCCGCCGGTGCTGCCCGGAAAGATGGGCGCTTTTCCAGTAAGCGTTTCTGACATGGTTCTCTCTCTAAGAACATTTTCCGCAATTCTACCTTTCAGACTTCCCTGGTTTAGCGAGTTCGTTGGGATCTGTAACAGTTGTTAATACCTATTCGATTCCCAGACCAATTCGGGCCCATCCCCAAGCCCCCTAGATAGATCGTCACTCTATCTTCTTGGGGATCCAACAAACGATCGCACAATCCTATGACCTGATCCTGAGCACATCTGTGAGCGATTGAGGATCTGTGAATGAGTCCATTAGGCTCGACAATCTACCATCGTCGCTCAAGCTTGGGTTAATAGCCCCGAAGTCGTTTCACCAAGGTTTCTAGGCGATGACGCGCTTGCGGCAGTTTTGCGACCACCATGGGGCTGAGATCCCTAACCATGGGAATGGGTGAGTCCGGTACATATTCATTGCCGTAACCCATCATGCCTACCGTATTACGCATCCGATCGGCCAAAAAGAGGGCGATCGCTCGATAGAAGTGAGCAGCAAAGTCTCCATCTTCGTCCAGTTTGCGCTGCAAAGCTTCACGGGGAATGGCAAAGACCAAACTATCTCGCTCGGCTGTCACCGTTGCCATGGGCGGGCGGGTATCTAGAAAGGAAATTTCTCCCACCACATCCCCACTGGTCAATTGAGAAACTTGGATCCCTTGATGGGATTCTATAGAGACTTTGAGAAGACCACTGAGGACAATGTAAAACGCATCGATGGGGTAGCCTTCTTCAATCAGTTTAGTTCCTGCTGGAAGCTGCTCCTTACGCCCCACATACAGCATCCAATCCATATCGCTATCACTCAATTCTCCCAGCAAGAAGAAGATTTTTCGCATAGGGCTACCTCTGCGGTGCCAAAAAAAGACAACTATAAAGACAACTACGAAAAAGACAACTACAACGTGCAGCTACAACACATAGCCATTATGACGTGCAGATCTCTACACGCAGCCATAGCCTATGGTAGGTAGGTTTACAAACTGATGCCGTACTTGTCTTAAGTTTATCGAGAGTCATGGAAACGCCCGATATTTCATAGAAAATCTTCTGATTTGTCAGAGAAAGAGTTAATGGGTGAAGAATTTGGAGGAAATTTAATTATTTTTTGTCAAAAGCATAGATATCGGTACCTCCTTTGAGGGAGAAATGTAAGGAATGTGCCAAATCTTTGCTAGAAAGGGTCGTAAACAGCAGGAGGCCCACCATCGACAGACCTGCTGCAATGCCAAAGACCCCACGATATCCCACCCAATCCGCCAATCCGCCCACCAAAGGCCCTGCCAGAAAAACACCCAGGTCAAACCCTGCAATACAGAGGCTAAAAATCCGCCCCCGTTCTCCGGCCTGTGATCGATCGGCCAGCAACGCGATGGTAATAGGCAGCAGCGTCCCACCACCAATGCCTTCCAGCAGTCCTGCCAAAATGAATAAATCATTGCGGGGAGCAAGCCACAACAGCAACATGGCGCAGCAGTAGCAGATTAAGCCTAAAGTGATAAACCGCCCCCGGCCATAGCGATCGCTGTTGCGGCCCGCCAAAAATCGCATCAAAAAACTGGTGGTGGCTGCGGAGGTGTAAAAGGTGCCAGCGGTGACAGCAAGGTTGGTTTCTCGCAGGTACAAAGGCACAAAAATACTGAGAATCCCGAAAGCTACCCCTACAATCAACAGTGTCAATGTCGGGGTTCGCAGCCGATCGCTCCAAAGAATTTGCCAAAAAGGTTGATTGTGAGAAGCAGAATTGAAGCCAGATGAACTTGGGTAGGAGACAACTTGCAACGATTCTGGGCTGAATTGCCTAGGGGTAGAAGCGGGGCTGCTGGAGGGATGAATAACAGGAAGTGGCTGGGATTGGGCTTCAGGAACGCCCTGAATTGCCAACCCAAAGATCAAACTGATGGCGGCGATCGCACTAGCAGCCAAAAAACATAGGCTATATCCCCAGTGATGCAGCAACCAATCGCCCAACAACGGCCCCAGAGCCATCCCGATCGGCGTCACCAAAGTCATGTAGCCAATCACCTCACCTCGGCTCTGGGGCGGGGCAATGTCGGTGACGAGGGTGCTGTAGGCGGTAGTAAAGGCCGCAATACTGAGCCCATGAAATACCCGCACCAGCAAAAGGATTTCCCGAGGCTGGGTCAAGAAATATCCTAACGGGGCGATCGCAGCGGCCACAATACCAATCAGAAGAACAACCTTCCGGCCTCGACGATCGGCCAATCGTCCCATTTGTGGACGGAAAAGCAATAGGCCAACAGCAAAGGCAGCCATAACAATACCGATTTCTTGAGCCGTTGCACCGTTATCGCGGATATACAGCGGCAAGACAGGCAGCAGGCTAGCCATGCACATCCAAAATAACAATCCACAGGCAAATAATGCCCCTAGACTACGGCGAATAGAAGACGAAAGCTGCTCGATCGCACCCATAGTAAAAACACAAGTTCAGTGCAGGAGGTTAGACAGAAGCTCTAGGATAGCAACTAAACTTAACCCTTGACCGGCCCGTGCTAGATGAAACCCAGGATGGCAATTGATAGCAATTTATATCGGAGAAAAATGTACAGCAGAATTGTACTGGGCACAATTTTAGTTAACCCATTTTAGTTAACCTATTTTAGTTAACCCATAGGTTTGACTGTACTGGAGACAATCCCGTTTAGTCACCGGAATTGATCTAGGAATGAATGATAAATGAATTAACATCCAGATCAAGCCTAGGGCAAAATTAAATTACAATGAAATCTTAAATAGCAATGAAATCGAATTGAGATTGTAGTAAATTACGACTCAATATTGAATTTCGATCGAACACAACCAGATCAACTTAACAATGCTGGAAGAAATATTTACTCAAGACAACACCACACCGCAAAACAAATTCGTAAAAAATTAAGTCCAAGCCATACAACGATGACTTGGACTCAGTTTTGATATTCCAGCCTTATATAAAAATGCAGTCTTAAAACTACAACTTGGCCAGAGGTTTTAATCAAGAAAACTAACTTTTTTGCTATCTGATTTCAGAGTAATGGGAAGCCAATCGAGGTTGTTGAAATCTATACATAACTTTATACAACCTGTTAGCTTCCGTTACAGAGGGGACGCCTATCCTCAGGTTTTATTTTTCGCTCACAATGATTAAATCTATCATCGTGAATCTATCCTCATATTTGTCAAAGCAGCATGATTCTAAATGGATTCTAGAATGTATTCTACAATGCAGTTTTAAACTACAGTTTTAGCATCCATTGTGCAATTAACTGAATTAACAATGTGTCACTAAAACCGTGGGCTTGCAACAGACAAAAACCGTGGGCTTGCAAAAATTAGGATGCTAAAATTGCGAACTCAGCAATCTGAACTGAGCAATTCTACCGATCTCCTAACTCTTTGGAACGATTTGCGGCTACACAAACCGCTTCAATTAACGCCGATCGCAGTCCTTGTTTTTCTAATTGGGCAATGCCAGCAATCGTTGTTCCCCCTGGGCTAGTCACGCGATCCTTTAATTCTCCGGGATGCAACCCTGACTCTTGTAACAATTGTGCCGTTCCCAACACGGTTTGAATGGCTAATTGCAGTGCAATCGATCGAGGCAGTCCTGCGACCACTCCGCCATCGGCCAAAGCTTCAATCACCAACGCAACATAACCTGGCCCAGACCCCGATAAACCGGTTACCGCATCCATCAGCGTCTCCGGGACTTCAATGACACTGCCCACGGTCTCCAAAATTTTCTGGGCTTGTTCCACATGGTGCGCTTGGGCATGCTGTCCACGGGCGATCGCCGTTATCCCAGCCCCCACTTGCGCAGGGGTATTCGGCATGGCCCGCAGAATGGGTTGATTCAGGAAAGCCGTTTCTAACTGTGCAATCGAAGTCCCCGCCAGAATCGACACCAGCACCGCCGTCGAAGTTTGCAGCGTGCTTTGCAGTTCCATTGCTACCTGCGGAAAAATTTGGGGCTTAATTGCTAGCAAAATGACATCACTAGCTTGGGCCGCTTGGGTGTTCTCTGAAGTGACTTGAACCCCGTATTGAGACTGCAAAAAATGACGTCGATCGAAGTTCGGTTCACTGACCAAAACTTCGATCGGCTGATAAATGGACTTCATAATTAAGCGGGATATGAGCGCTTCGCCCATGACCCCGCCTCCAATCATGCCTAATTTAACCAAGTTCGTCTCACTGAATAACAACTCTAAGTTACTGCATCAAGAGCAACTTAGCCACTATTACTGTACCATGCGAACTTGTTCAGTAGCCCAAGAGGGAGCCGCTGTTGTTGCGGGACGAGCAGGCCGTGCCGGTTGGGGCTGAGGCACTTCATGAATAACCCCGGATTGGGTGCTGACCTGGACGCAACTGGGGGTAAAGAGGAAAATACTCTCACCAATGCGTTCTTGGTGTCCATCGATCGCGTAGGTACCACCCGCCACAAAATCTACAGCTCGTTGCGCTTGGTCAGGGTCCATGATGGTGAGATTAAGAACCACGGACTTGCGCTCACGCAGGGCTTGGATAACCTGAGGCATTTCTTCAAAGGAACGAGGCTCCATCACAACAACCTCAGAGATTCCATTTGCAGCACCCGGCATACCAATTACATTACCCATAGGGACTGTTGCGGCAGAAGGAGGAGTAGCAGATTCAGAACTGGACAAGGAAGAACGATCGCGAAAACGGCGACGAGCGCGAGAATCTTCATCTTGACCAGAAGCGACATTTTCTTCCTGGTAAAGATCTTGGTACTCTTGCCCATCCATTTCGTCGTACTCGTACTCGTAATCCATGGATTCGTTAAAACCAACAAAGTCACGAAGCTTACCGAAGATACCCATTATTCACACTCCATTACAACCAGAAACCACAGGGAAAGCACGTTTATCCATTAAACCGATGCAAATCTGTATCAACAGATACATCAACAATTAAAATTTAAGAGGGAATACCCAAAACATGGAACACACTGCATCTCAAATCAATAGTCAGACCCCAGATATCTTTTATAGATGCACACCTGACCTGATTGAGGAGTAGATTATATTGCCGCTGAATACTTCAGAATCGAGTCGTGTAGGACAAAACAACTGAGTATTTACCGTGCGTTAAATTTATACCTTACCTCAGGGGTTTGATCAATCCGTTATATGCCCATTGACAATTTCTTGAAAACCTGATTTTGCAAGTTGTTCAGAAAAGCTATTAAGCAAATTTAGGCCAATCATTCAACTAGGTCAAACATGTGCAGCAATTGCTTTACAAATAGCAACAAACCAGCATCCAACCATCTAAGCGAGATGAAATGCAAGCGTACTAGTCAGCCCCCCTTGAAACAAAAAAATGAATGATAACGTTCAACTGCATTTTTACCTTCAAGAATATGATTCAATAGCACTTTAACTATTTATTTAGAATGCTACGAATTGTAGTCTTGGAGGAGGAAGAAGAGAAGGCAAAACTCACAATTGAACCAGCTACTAAGAAGATGTATCCACAGATCCTTAGGTTCTAACCGGAAGAGCGATCGACAAATTAATATAAATTTTGCCGGGGCAGATCAGCTTACAGAAACCGTGATACTCACTCAATTCATTAAATTCAAGAACCAATGACTTGATTGATGACGGTGGAATACATTGCTGAATCGTGAGCTAAACGTGATTTGAACAATCCCAACGTATCGACTCAAATGGGGAACAATGGTGCACTCCAGGAATCGGTTGGGCGTTGTGGACAACAATCTAGCACAAAAATTTCGAATGATCTACTATATGTGGAACTTTTTCGGATATTTTTTTGAAACGTACACCAGAGGTAGTGTCATCAGCGAAGGTAAGGGTCTAGGATACCCGTGACGATCGCGCACCGAAGAGGATTTGACCAGGCCGAATCATTGTAGCGCCAGATGCGATCGCCAACTGATAATCATCAGACATTCCCATAGAAAGTTCCTGGAGATGCAAGCGCGACCAGGCTTGTTGATTCACCACATTGGCCAAATCACGGGCCTGTCGGAAAAACTGGCATAACTCCGATTCCGACAATCCTAGCGGCGGAATGACCATCAGTCCAGCGATGCGAACATGCTGAAGTTGATTGAGTTGCGGGAGGTCAGCCAACAATTGTTCAATACTCCAGCCAGATTTATTGGGATCGGAGCGTAATTTAACCTGGAGGCACAACTGGGGGGGGTGTGCCAATGGGAGGGCTAATCGATCGATGCGCTCTGCCAATTTCAGGTTATCCACCGAATGAATCCACTGAAATAGCTCTAGGGCCTTAGCCACTTTGTTGCTTTGCAAATGGCCAATGAAATGCCATGTCACATCCTGGAGGTCAACCAATTCTGCTTGTTTTTGAGCAGCTTCTTGAACCCGACTTTCCCCAAAGTGGCGCAGTCCGGCTGCATAGGCTGCTCGCATCTGTTCCACCGATGCTTGTTTGGTAACTGCAATCGTGGTGACGTTGGCAGGAATGCTTTGTTGAAATTGGCAAATGTGATGGACTAGACAGTCAAAGGCGATCGGCTCCATTTTGATTGAGCAAGTGAATTGATAGGGAATTGAGATGGAGGGGACATATTGAGGGGGGGGCATAGAGTGCCATGAGATGCAAGGCAGACTAATGCCAGCAACGTCCCCATAACAATATCTCTGTAACAGTGGCCCCGTAACGTAACAAGGGTCTTCGTAACAAGGGTCTCCGTAGCAATATCTCTGTAACAGTAGCCCTGTAAAAGTGGCACCGTAACAGCAATATCTAGCATGAGAGCGACAGCACAGCTAGGATTCAGGCATTACTAAAATGTCTGACGATGAACAGCCAGAAGCTGGGTATATTCCTGCGATGTTCCCTGACGACGCAGCAATCGCATACGGTTCTCGACCAGAATTTTGGCATCTGCTCGAGTAATCGAGTTAAATTGCAAGCCCCCAGAGTCGTTGCTGACGAGAAAGAAGAGTCTCTGGGCATACAACGTGGTAAATAGCTCTTGGTGCTCTTCAATCAAACAAACTCGAAACAGCAGGCCGAACGTAGGATGGTTAAGATAGGATTCAATGTCCATTCAAGGATGTAATCGCAAAAGGGTGAGTGCCGAAAGGACAGTTACTACCGTAACCGTTTTCGATCGAAAACGTAAAAATTGTAGATAAAAAACGCACAAATGCTTAGCTAATTTGACCGATAGTCGGGAAATTGAACCCGTGGAATTCCCTATCCCATCCTCCACAGGAAATAGTCAACTTAAATAGCTGAGCACTTTTCAGACTCCTGATCCCCGCCATTCTCCAAAGAGTTTTAGACCTGTTAAGCATTAGGGTGCAGTTGGGGCCAGCAGAAAGGCCAAGAGTTCTCGGTTTACGGTCTGAGGAGCTTCCTGTTGAATCCAATGGCCACAGTTAGGCACAAATTTGAGCTGAAAGGGCGCAATCACCGCTTTTCGCAAATCCTCAGCTAACGATCGGCTCAAAACGGCGTCCTCATCGCCCCACAGAACCAAAGTGGGTGCGGTAATGAGGTGGGGATCAGCCACCCAACCTTTGATCCAAGGCATGGGAGAGAGCAGTTGACGGTAATAGTTTAGGGCAGCCCCGATCGCCCCCGGTTTCTCGAGAGCCGCTTCATACATTTTGGCATTTTCCTGGGTGAAAACCCCTTTGCGAACCGCAAGCCCTCGAAAAACACTGCGAACAAACTCCGGAAGATTATTTTGGATTAGCCATTCTGGCAATCCAGGAATTTGGAAGGCAAACAGATACCAACTCCGCTGAAGTTGATCTAGGTTACTTGCAAGGTACGGCAAAAAGCGTTGAGGATGGGGCGCACTCAAAATCGCTAAACGTTCTAAGGACTGGGGAAATTGTTGGGCAAAGTTCCACGCGATCGCCCCACCCCAGTCATGACCAATCACATGGGCACGGCCATACCCCAAGGTTTGAACTAATCCCTGAATGTCCGCCGTTAGTGTGGCGAGATCGTAACCACTATCGGGTTTATCAGAATCGTTGTATCCCCGTAAATCTGGCACAACCACCCGAAAGTGTTGGGCTAAAGCAGGAATCTGGTATCTCCAGGAATACCAAAATTCAGGAAAGCCGTGCAAAAGCACAACGAGAGGGCCGTCTCCCTGAGTTACACAGTGGAGACGGATCCGATTAGTCTCAATAAATTGATGATGCCACACGAGATGATTCCAATAAACAACCCGTGCGATCGTGATTGAGAAGGCCTAAATAGAAGCTCCAACCAGTAGAGGCTCTGCGGACTGCACTGGAAACTTAATCAGGTCAGCTAACTCCTGAAGCTGACTAATCGCTTCCGCCCCTTCTAGCTTCATCAGTTCCCGATCGTCCCGCATCTCAGTCCAAGTGATGCCATAGTCTGATACGAGGAACCGAATTAAGTGATTTTCGCCCAAGCTCACCATAAAGGAGGCACTATTCATCTCACCGCCACAGGTATAGCAGGATGCTAAGTAGCCGCGGTTCTCTAGAACGATCGCCAGTGCTTGGAGGTTCATCACAAGATCCTGGACGAATTGACGATGTTGATCTGCAAGTCTTGTGAACACAGTGGGACTCCATTCACCACTAACAATTCTAAAACTTTTCTTAAGACTCTCACTCTAACCTGAGAATCAATCTATTGAACTCCGTGGATGAATAAAAGTAAGGTTAAAAATATTACCAACCTAAGTGACCTATATCCTAACGCTATCCGGATAAAATGTGACGTAGTAAATATAACAAATCCGCGAAAAGCAGCTTGAAGCTAGGATTAGACAAGTTTTAGCTAACTTCACACTCCTATCCAGCCCCCTTCAGTAGTTCTTATTACCATCAGTTTTAGTAATGAACTACATAGGTAATTCTGATAGGTGATCGTGATGGATGCGGCCCTGCCAATCCCACAATCCCAGCATGCATTGCTCTCCTCAAACCGTGCTCTCAGGCTATGGTCGCAGACCGTGCTCTTAGGCCACAATCATGCCTACCCGGAATCATGCCCGCAATCAATGCTGTGAGTACAGACAAAGACATCAAAAAGCGGGGCATACGTGCACGCATACCCCTGCTCTTTAAAGCAATTACAGAGTTGTCTACTCCGTTTATGGTTCAGTACGCAAGCCAATTGGCTATTGCAGACCCGCTAGCTGCCACCAACCGAACGCTGGGCCAATAAAGCGAATGGTGACCCATCCCGCCACTAGAAGACCAATGCCGATCCAGGCTCCTGTTGTTGTAATCCGATTAAATTGTTCCGCTTGGGACTTAGTAACAGGCAACCAAGGCAGAAAGCGTTCTTCTTTACCGTAATTTTCTCCAAGGGTTTCTTTACGCCGTTTTGAATCACCCATTTGAATCACCCGTCGGTTTCTTTGAAAGTTCACTGAAGGTCTAATAATTGTCCATTATCCCGCACGGACTGATTCCTAGAGCCTGTCGATTCCAGAGTTCGATCGGCCCACTTAAGCACCCAGAGTTTCTTCGTCCCACGGCGTTTCCAGATAACTGATGCGGGCAAAGGGGCTCAACGCCGCTAAAACCTGCTGTCCATAGCTACGGTGTAGGACGCGGCTGTCAAGCAAAGCAACCAATCCTTGGGCATCCCGAATGGGGGCGATCGCCCGCTGAAGTTCCATCAGTGCAGTGGGCAAGAGGTAGAGCCGGAACCAATCCTGACGATTTTTTTTGTAATAGTTAACGCGACCCGCCACTAAGGGGTGCTCAAGGGAGGGAATGGGCAGTGTAGCGATCGCCATACAAGCAGGGGATGGTAAGACCTGTTGCTGGGTTCGCCAAAACTCCCAGCCACAGACCAAAATGCTGTATTGATCCAGACTCGTCCGCTCGACTTGAACCCGAGAGCCAAATTCAGCAGCTAAGACCGATCCCACCTGGTTGCGAAGAGGGGTATCTCCTACTAGCACAACGGCAGGCCCTTGGGGAGCATGACTCAAGAGATAGCGAAGTTCTTGGAGAAGACTGGCTTGGAACTGGGGCGTATTGGGCATCGGCACGCCCTCCGGTTGATAGAGTTGCACGATCGCTTCCTGCCGATCGGGGGAAAACTTAAGACAGGTTAGATCCCCAAGACCCACGGTTTGCCGATAGATCGTTGCTTCCGTTTCTAAATCTAAGGCACTACCAATCAAGACGGTCGGCTGGGTCAACCACAGAGAATTCAGGAAAGATCCCACTTCCGTAGGGCTACTGTGTAGAGAGAAGGTGCCTTGGGTTCGGTGGATCGTGGCCCAAACCAAGCGGTTGCTCTGGTGCAGTTGTTCAAAAAAGAGTTGCCAGGAGGGAGGCAGAGTAGGCTGGGAAACTTTAACCAGCCGCTGGAGATCCTGAAGGAGAGATCGTTCGGTATCGTCCATCAAATAGCACTCGTAGGGAGTGGCAGGTCGATGGAAAATCGATCGAGTTAAGCCCACCCGAATATCACGAATCACATCAATCTGGCTGGGGATCGCTAACATTAAGCTGTCCCATTCAGTGACTGGAAGGTGGCTGGTCAAGACTTGGCGAGCCCAAGTCTCCAAATCATCGACACCGTCCATGACGGTGGAAATTCCAATGGGAAATCGGCCCTCATGGTAAAGACGATCGCGCAGCCAAGATTCTGGCGTGGTTAACAAAATCCCTTCAAAGTTTCCACTGGGCCAGCGATCGCCGACCTGAATGGATTTAGGTTGAGCCATCCATTGCTGGAGCCGAGGTAACTCTGTTTGCAGCAACGGTTGATGCAGTCGCTCAGGCGTGACCAACAAAACGGGGCCTTTCCAGATCAACAATGGCAACAGATAACTCAACCGATAGGGAGCAGGAAACCCGGTCGTTGTTCCCGTTTGGATCAGGGCACTTCTCCCTAAACGCAGCGCACGAGCCACCAATCTTGCCATCGTCAGATGGTGAGCCCAGTGGGGTTCTCGCTGCTCTCGCAGAAAGGCTCGCAATTGCTGATGAACCTCGGCTTCGATCACACGGTTTTACTTAGAGGGTGAAAGGTTATTTGATCATTGTGGCACAGCGTTTATGAGGAAATTAGAAACCCTACAGAAGATCCTGATTTTTGCTGAATCTATTCCAATAGGTCATCGCTTAGGTCATCGACGACTCCGACGACTGCCAAAGGACGATCGGGAACGAGAAGCCCCTGATCCCAAGGAACGAGATCGATTGCTACTGCCAAAACTACTACTCGATCGCCTTGGGGCAGTTTGGCGAGAAGGCTCAAGATTACTGGAACCATAGCCAGATCCCGTCGATCGATCGCGATTTTCCAACGATCGATTGGGAGAACTTAAACGATTAGGAGAGCTCACCCGATTTGGGGAACTGGCAGAATTACTGGGAACGCTGATCCGTCCAGTGCTGCGAAAGTTGGTACGATTGCGCACCGCAACAGGATCCTGTTGATAGCGATCGCGGTAACTGCGGACAGCGTCATTCGCACTCAAACCATAGCCACCGTAACCCGTCATGGCAATGCCTGGTTGATATTGGGGCGGCATGTAATGTTGGGGACGGAAGAGCATATTCCCGATCGCCTGCCCCGCCAAGTTTCCAGCTAAGCTTCCGGCAAAGGGACTCCAAAAGTTCGACTCCCTTTGCACAACGACGGTTTCAGTGCGCCCTGTATTGGGATTAGTTTGCTGTTCAGTGACACTATGGATGTATTGAATTTTGAAGTCTTCCGTTAAGTAGAGGGCTGGTTGCCCGTTTTCCACCTTGAGGAAGCTTTTCTCACCGGCTTTGATTTGCTCATCGGTCAGCCGTGCCATGGGGACATTCTCGAGTTGCAGTGCTGAACTATATCCCTGGGGTGCATTCAGCACCATCACACCATAACGACCATCAACATCGTTATAAGTTGCCTGTTGTAAGGGATATTGGCCATCCGGCAGCATCCGTTGGTTTTGCAGTGTGGGTTGACTTGTGCCATTTGAGTTAGCCGATCGCACTTCCCTAGATTGATTGGCCGGTTGATTGGCTTGGGGGGACGATTGATTTAGGTCAGCATCACAGCCGATCGTAATGCTGCCAAACAAAATAATCAGGGAGAAAAGAACAAATCTACGAAACATGGTGTTCTCTGAAAAAATATTTTCGAACAAAGGAATAGAGGGGATAGCAGCAGCTTAGAGTCTTGCAACTGTTTAAGTCTTTGGCACCCAGCCCAGTAACCAACAACATCACCTTTAAAGCGACGGCACCTTTAAAGTGGAATCAACTCTGGAAATTGTTGCAAAACGTGGTCATCCGTCAGTTCGTCCCCAACTTGAGCGGGCGAGAAATGAACTTGGATAGCCCGAAGGCGATTCTGTTCGACTAAGTTTGTCAAACTGAGTAAGCCTTGTTTCAATGCATTCAAATCGGCGAGATCCGTTTCCAGATGCGGATCTTCTCCCTCAAAGGCGACGGTAATCATCACCACTAAATTGTGGCTAATCGGTAAAGACAGGGGATTGTTATCGGACAAGTCTTCAGGTGGTAAGTCACTTAAGTACCGTTGGGCTGAATCCATAAATAACTCGTTAACAAACTGTTCTGCTTCACCCTCCGACCTAAAGACTTCACCTTCGTTAGCCGCTGCATACCAATAGGTTTGATGTTGCAGCAGGCTCTGGCAAATTTGGATCAAACCCTTGCCCAAGACTGCCAAATCCCCCTCTGCAAAGGCCGCATCTCGTCCCGTTTGGTTCAACACCCCCAGCAAGGGTGCAACTTCTTGCCCTTTGAGATGGATAAATAACCGACAAACGACCAAGCGATCGTGGCCTGTGAAGGGATTCAAGCGTTCGTGCCAGGAATTCATTGCAAACTTTTATCCTGCTAGTTATTGATCAGGTTACTTGCGTATTGAGTCACGTCTTACGTGCTAGCCGCGTTTTGAGCCGCGTCTGACGGATTGATTGCAGCAATGGCCATCAACCCGTCATACCAGCAGTGTAGATCTCGCTTAGGGGAATGACCATAGCGGCTAAACGAACCAGCCGTTCGGACAATTTCAGTCCCCCAGTGTCTTCCTACAAATCATGAACTTTTGTCGATGGGGTTCAAAGTAAGTGATATCTAGAGAAATACCGTCATGCAATGGGGCCGATCTCAACTCCAGTTTCGCCTAAACAAGAAGGGGAACTGACCGAAGATTGAGCAACTCATGGCACAATTTCTCTTCATTCACTTCACCTACTTTTCAGAACCTATGCCCATTTGCACCCTACACACTGATTTCGATCGATTTATCGGTGGTTGAGAGATTGATATGACATTTTCACAATTCAAGCGGTTACTGGTGGGGGAAACCCTCCCAACCAGTGCCCATACGGAAGAACGCTTAACCAAAGCCGCAGCCTTGGCTGTTTTATCTTCCGATGCCCTCTCATCCGTAGCCTATGCGACCCAGGAAACCCTGCTGGTCTTAATGGCTGCGGGAACCAGTCGCCACGTTTTAGGCTGGTCTTTGCCCATCGCCCTCGCGATCGTCACTTTGTTGATTATCGTCATAGTGTCCTACCGTCAAACTATTCGGGCCTATCCCCAAGGGGGCGGATCCTACATTGTGGCGCGGGAAAACTTGGGACTCTATCCCGGCCTGATTGCTGGAGCCTCGTTAATGATTGACTACATCTTGACGGTGGCAGTCAGTGTTTCGGCAGGTATTGATAATTTAGTTTCTGCCTTGCCCACGCTACGTCCCTTCACAGTGGATCTATGCCTGGTATTTATCTTTCTACTGATGATTGCCAATCTGCGGGGGGTCAAGGAATCGGGACGAATTTTTATGGTGCCGACCTATGCCTTTATTGGGAGTATTTTTCTGCTGCTGGGAATGGGATTTTTGAATCAACTGACTGGAAATATCACGTCTGTGCCTTCCCCAGCAGAATCTATTCACCATGTGGGCGAAGAACTGAGTTTATTCTTGGTGCTGCGGGCATTTGCGGCGGGATGTACTGCTCTGACTGGGGTCGAGGCAATTTCTGATGGGGTTCTCGCCTTTAAACCACCAGAATGGAAAAATGCAAGGCAAACGTTGTTAGCCTTGGGGATTATTCTCGGCGTAATGTTTTTAGGAATTACCTACCTTGCGAACCTCTATCAAGTGGTTCCCTCAGACAATGGCGAAACGGTGCTTTCAATTCTCAGTCGGCACATTGTAGGCACCAATTTTCTCTACTACTTTATTGTCCTCTTCGCGACGCCAACCATTCTGTTATTGGCCGCTAATACGAGCTATGCAGATTTCCCCCGTCTTTGCTACTTCCTAGCACGGGATGGATTTTTACCTCGACAGTTGTCGCTGTTGGGCGATCGCCTGGTTTATTCCAATGGAATCCTATTACTCAGCTTGTCGGCAGCATTATTGGTGATTGTGTTTAAAGGAGATACCACTGCCATCATTCCACTGTATGCCGTGGGAGTCTTTACCTCCTTTACCCTGTCCCAAGCGGGCATGGTACGCCATTGGTTTAAAGAACAATCAAAGGGTTGGCAGGCCAGTGCTTGGATTAATGGCATTGGAACTTTGGCAACATTATTGGTGTTGGAGATCGTCATTTGGACAAAATTTGCCCTAGGGGCATGGGTAGTCGTGTTTGCCATTCCCTGCCTCGTCATCTTTTTTGGCAGTATTCATCGCCATTACCGTTACGTGGCAGATAAGTTGAGTTTGACCACCATCACCCCCAAGCAATATGTTGCCAAGCCTGCCACAACTACAGTGTCCCATCCCGCGATCGTGGTGGTGGGGCAAGTGCATCGCGGGACGATCGAAGCTCTGGACTACGCGCGAGGCATTGCCGATAAGATTGTGGCCGTTCACGTAGACATCGGGGGCGACAACGAGAAGTTTCAACGGGATTGGCAAGCCTTTGCACCAGATATTCCCCTCAAAGTCCTCCCTTCACCCTACCGATCGGTCGTGGAACCGATCGTGGATTATGTGCGGGATTTTGAGGCGCGCTATCCCGACGTCTTAACCACCATTATTATTCCGGCCTTTGTTACTCGACGCTGGTGGGAAGAACTGCTACACAACCAAACCACACTGTTTTTAAAAAATGCTCTTCGAACGAAGAAGAGTCGCGTCATTACTACAGTTCGCTATTACCTGTAGTCAACCGAATCGTTAGTCAATTGAACGAGTGACGGATGGCTAGATCTGGAAAGCTTGTCAGAGATAACGTGAATTCGAGGAGCTTGTATAGTTAAAAATTTTCTAGTACAACACCCGCCAATTCATTGTGAAGCGACAGGCCAACTGCTTCAATCGTTGCAACAAAACACGAGAAAAAAGGAGGCTAAAGTAGCCTCCTTTTGATTACTGCGAGTCACTCTCTATCCGAGCAAAGAACTCGCTGATTAGACGAATACTTATCCGATGAAGACCTATCCGGTTACAGATCATCATCGTCTAAGTCATCATCATCGCGGTTCACACTACTGTCATCAATCAGTTCATCATCATCCAAGATGGGCGAAAAACCACTGGCAAACTCACCCTCTCCTTCTCCAGAGCCAAAGCTCTCGAAGCTGAAACTGGGACGATCTTCGAAGCTTTCTAAGCCATAGGCTCGAGCCGTACGATCGTCCAGCACAACGTCCGTTAAATCGGCATCATCATCTAACATTTCGAAGCTGAGATCAATGTCCTGCGGCCCGCCCGATTCTTCGTAGGCGTTGAAGCCCGTCCCTGCCGGAATCAGACGACCGATGATGACGTTTTCCTTGAGACCTCGCAACCAGTCAGATTTACCTTCGATCGCCGCTTCTGTCAGAACCCGTGTAGTTTCTTGGAAGGATGCCGCCGAGATAAAGCTATCCGTGTTCAACGAAGCCTTAGTAATCCCCAACAGAACCGGCGTATATTTGGCCGGTGCACCTCCGGTAATCGCCATGGCTTCATTCACCTGTTCCAGTTGGTTCAATTCCACCAACTCACCAGGCAGCATCGTGGTGTCTCCACCATCATCTACCCGGACTTTCGAGGTCATCTGCCTGACAACCACTTCGATGTGTTTGTCAGAAATGTCGATCCCTTGGGATTGGTAAACCCCTTGCACTTCAGCCACCAAGAAGGTTTGTACTTCTTGCAAGCTCTTCAATGCGGCTTCGTGAATGCCCTGTTTTTCGGAGTTGGCTAAAAAGAGAATTTCCAGCAACTCGTGGGGATTAGTCGGGCCATCGGTCAGACGCTCCCCAGCTTCAACGGCTTGACCATCCATGACAATTACGTTTTGTCCTGGGCCTAGGGGATATTCCGTAATCAAACCGTCCTGATCGACAATCTTGACTTCCACGGAGTCATCTTCGGCATAGATCACTTGAGCTGTTCCCGATTGACGCGCAATCACGCAAGCTTCCTTGGGCTTCCGGGCTTCCAACAGCTCTTCAATCCGAGGCAGACCTTGAATGATATCTCCTGTCTTCGCCCGTTCAAAGATGAGCAGAACCAAGCTGTCACCCCGTTGCACAAGGTCGCCATCATCAATGTGCAAGACCGCACCGGGAGACACTCGATAGGGGCGAGCAAGACGGAGCTTCGCTTGTGTCCCTGTAATCGCTAGAACTTGCCCAGATTCCTTGAGATGCTCACCCAAGCCATGGGATCCACTGACGAGAAGATCATTCTTTTTGATTTTCGCAGATTCAGGGAAATCGATCGTCACAGTATCCGCATCCCGTACCACAAGGATCCGGCGAACGGCTTCACTCCCATCTCGGATTCCTTGCACTTCACCGGCTTCTTTACAAAGGATCTCTGTTCGAGCAACCACTGCACCAGGAGGAATTTGATCACCATCCTCTACGAGAATTCGGGTGTTCGTACTGCCTTGGGTGGTATCAGCGGTGATATCCCGACGAATCACCAAGGATTCTAGGATTACCAATTGCAACCGTAGAAGTTCTTCATCAGTGTCATCAGGCACCAACTCGATATCAGCGGCTAACTGTGATTCCTGATCTACCTCTAGAACCAATTGGGTCCGAAGGAGTTCTAATCCTTCGATCGATCGAACCCGCTCTCCATCTTTGTAGGGAATGCGTTGCACCGCCCGCAAACGAATCGATCGACCCGATTCCTGCGCCCCAGAATCTTGACTAGGCACAGCAGGTTCATCAGGCACTTGGAATTCCACCACAGGCCGACTCAACAATGCGGGGCCTTCGGGGGTTTCCACGTACTCAACATAGGCCAGTTCTTCCGCAGTCAGTCCCGGCATGATCAGCTGTCCGGGATTGACCAACACCGGCTCACGGGTATTGACTCCTTCCAAACTATCCAGCATGTGGATCGAACCCGGTTTGATCACGACTTCCCGCAGAATGTCGTTCTTCTGGGTCACTTCGATGACGCCGCTACTTTGGCAGAAGATTTCTTTGACGACTTCCGTTCCCGCTTCAACGTACTGGCCGTCTTCCACCATCAACAGCGAAATGTCCTTGTTGACTTCGTGGGACTCTTCTGGAATCCACAACAGGGTGCCGCCCTTCAGCACTTCATAGCCCTGCTTGGCCTTACCGCGTTTACCAATTTCCACACCGGAATAGCGCAAAATCCCGCCCGTTTGAGTGTGGTAGCGATCGTCGATCAATTCTGCGACAACTTGGCCATTCGTCACTTGGGTTCCGGGAGCCGCCTTGAGGGAGAAGGTTTGTCCGTTCGTAGTTTCGAGACGGTATTGGTCGCCCCCTTGATGGCTTTCAACTTTCCGCACCCGAGCCTGATCCAGCATGACCGAGGCGGTAATGATTTGGATTTCGCGTCCACCCTTGCCTTCGCTACCTTCCGAAAGCCGTACTGCACCGCCGTTTTCCGTAATCACCTTGGTTTCGGCAATCACACCATTAGTTTCAACCCGATCGCCGTTTTTGACCGCAGGCTCAGCACCGGGCGGCAGGTTATACACATCCCCCGAGAGCACCCACATCAAGCCACCCCGCTGGGCAATGCGGGTCGTGTTGCCTTGACGGTCTTTCTTTTCTTCCGGAACCACATCTGCGAACATGACTTCCCCAGCCAAGTGGGAGAACACGTCCATGGTGGCCTTTTCAGTGGTCTTCCGACCGCGACCGGAGAGGGGAATTTCTGCCAAAATTTGGCCGCGCTTCACCGTTTCACCATCGCGAACCATGAGGGTTGCCCCCTGGGCGGCGGTAAAGACTTGGTTTTTTCCACTACTGCCTTCAATCGTAATCTTGTTGGCAGAATCTGCCGATTCCACGGTCAGGGCTTCTTCGCCGTGGCGGGTTCGGAACGCTCGGGATTTCAGCTTCTTCGGCAGCTTGACTACGCCATCAAATTCCGCCCGTTCCTGCCGTGCCATTTCCCCGGAGAAGACCCCCCCGGTGTGAAAGGTACGCATGGTGAGCTGGGTACCGGGTTCTCCGATCGACTGAGCAGCAATGATTCCCACCGCTTCCCCAATATCGACAAGGTGGGCATGGGCCAAACTCCAGCCATAGCAACGTTGGCATACCGATCGGGGCGATTCACAGGTCAGGGGCGATCGCACCACCACTTCCTGCACTTTGGCTTTACCAATTTCCTCGGCAATTTCATTGGAAATCGCATCATTGCGGGCCACAATGACGTCTCCCGTTTCTGGATGCAACACATCCTGGGCTACGACCCGGCCTAGCAGACGATCTTTGAGCGGAATTAATACCCGTTCCCCATCGGTCATGCTGCGCACGGGAATGCCTCGGGTCGTGCTGCAATCCAATTCACGAATAATTACATCCTGGGACACATCCACCAGACGGCGGGTTAGGTAACCGGAGTCCGCTGTTCGCAGAGCGGTATCCACCAAGCCTTTCCGTGCCCCGTAGGAGGAAATGATGTACTCAGTAACCGTCAGCCCTTCCCGGAAGTTGGTTTTAATCGGAAGGTCAATAATTTCCCCTTGGGGGTTTGCCATCAGGCCCCGCATCCCGACTAACTGGCGCACCTGGGAGATATTCCCCCGCGCACCGGAGAAGGCCATCATGTAGACGGAATTGAGCGGATCATTGGAGCGGAAGTGCTTGACCACCTCATCCTTCAGCTCTTCCGAGGTTCCATTCCAGGTGTCAATCACCTTTTGGAACCGTTCCACCTCGGTAATTTCTCCGCGTGTGTATTTTTCTTCCGTCGATCGAATGGTTTCTTCGGCACTTTCCAGCAGTGCTTTTTTCGTTGGAGGAATTTGTAGATCGTCTACGGAAATGGACACCCCAGCGCGGGTGGCATAGCGAAAACCCAAGTCCTTCACGGCGTCTGCCATTTGAGCAGTTCGTGCAGTGCCGTAATGGGTAAAGGCCCAAGAGACGAGGTTTTGTAGTTGCTTTTTATTGATGACGCGGTTACGGAAAACTTGCTTGCCTTGCTCTGCCATGTCTGCCCCACCAAATGCTGATGTTGGATTGAAGTTAGATAACGAAGGGGGAAAGGTGTGGTTGCTTGCCCTTGCTGCCAAGACTGGCCACACCTACCTTTTCAAGAAACTAAATGGGTTGGAACGGTTCGATCTCGCTGGTTAATCAGCTAATGAATCGATCACGGTTTTGTTGTAGATAATCCGACCAGGAGTTGTCTTGATGTATTGAGAAATCAAGTTGCCATCGGCATCTTGTCGCACTCGACGGTAGTTGTACAAGCGGGTCACAAACCCCTCATCGGAGGTTGTTTCCTCAACCAAAGCATCATCCAAATCGGTTTCAACATCGCCATCAAAGCGCACCCATACGTAGGAATGGAGATCGACTTCCTTTTGCTCATAAGCGGTGATGGCATCGTCAAGGTTAGCGAAGTACCGCCCTGCGCCCTTAGTCGCTGCAGGATTTTCCGCCGTCAGGTAATAACAGCCCAGAACCATGTCTTGGCTCGGAGTAACGATCGGGCGACCGGTGGCCGGAGACAGGATGTTATTCGAAGCCAGCATCAACAAACGGGCTTCGGCCTGGGCCTCCAAAGACAACGGCACGTGCACGGCCATTTGGTCTCCGTCAAAGTCAGCGTTGAAGGCTGGACAGACGAGGGGGTGGAGTTGAATGGCTCGACCATCGACGAGAATCGGCTCAAAGGCTTGAATCCCCAACCGGTGCAGCGTGGGTGCCCGGTTCAGCATGACGGGGTGACCTTCGATCACTTCATCCAAGACATCCCAAACCGTCGGATCATTGCGCTGAATTAGCTTCTTGGCGGCCTTAATGTTGTTGACCAAGCCTTGGCGAATCAGACGGTGAATCACAAAGGGTTGGAACAGTTCGATCGCCATTTCCTTAGGCAGACCGCACTGGTGAATCTTCAGTTTCGGCCCCACCACAATCACAGAACGACCGGAGTAGTCCACCCGTTTCCCCAACAGGTTTTGCCGGAAGCGACCCTGTTTCCCTTCAATAATGTCCGATAGAGACTTGAGGGGACGGTTATTTGCACCCACCACAGTTCGACCGCGCCGACCGTTGTCGATCAGGGCATCCACCGCCTCCTGAAGCATCCGTTTTTCGTTCCGGACGATGATTTCAGGGGCAAGAATTTCCTGCAAACGAGCCAGACGATTGTTCCGGTTAATCACCCGGCGGTACAGATCGTTCAAGTCAGAGGTCGCAAAACGGCCCCCATCCAGTTGCACCATCGGGCGCAGATCCGGTGGAATCACCGGAATCACATCCAAGACCATCCAGTCAGGTTTGGATCCCGTTGCAATAAAGTTATCAATTACCCGCAGCCGCTTGATCAGCTTGGCCCGCTTTTGGCCTTTGGATGCTGCAATTTCTTCCCGGAGCCGTTCCGCTTCTTCATCTAACTGAATGTCTTGCAGGAGTTGCTGAAGCGCTTCGGCTCCAATCCCAACTTCGATGCCTTCCAGTTTTGAATCTTCGCTATACAGTTCGTCTTCAATTTCAATCCACTGATCTTCCGTCAGTAATTGCTTGTAGCTCAAACCCTCAGCATTACCGGGGTTCAGTACGACATAGGCATTGAAGTAAACGATTTGCTCTACGTCCCGCAGGGGCATGTCTAGCAAAATGGCCATGTAGCTGGGAATCCCCTTCAAGTACCACACGTGGGCCACGGGAGCCGCCAGCTTGATATAGCCCATGCGGTGACGGCGGACACGGGATTCCGTTACTTCCACACCACAGCGTTCGCAGACAATCCCCCGGTGGCGAACCCGTTTGTATTTCCCACAGTGGCATTCCCAGTCTTTGGCAGGCCCAAAAATCCGCTCACAAAAGAGACCATCCATTTCCGGTTTGAGCGTCCGGTAGTTGATGGTTTCGGGTTTGGTGACCTCACCGACAATTTGGCCATTGGGAAGGGTTCGTTCACCCCACTGACGAATTCGTTCCGGGGATGCCAGACCAATTTTGACGTAGTCGAATCGCTGTTCAAGCTTGGGCATCGCGTTCTCTTTCCTGAAGTGATTACGGGTTGACGGGTGCTGTTTGACAAGTACGGTTCGAAAAAGCCCCATAGGAAGCCAATGGCCAAGAGGGTAGATCAAGCACTTCGGATATCTCCCCTTCTAGCGGATTGGACTTCCTAAGAAGCCACGTTAATTAATCGTCGTCATCGTCCATGGAGACGCTGCTAATCGATTCATACGTGGGCCGAGAGGGGGCACGACGGTTACTGACATCGGCCATGAGATCCACTTCGACATCTCGGCTGCTGCCATCTTCGCGGGTTTCCACCTTATGCACCGCCACATCCAAACAGAGGGATTGCAGCTCTCGCATGAGAACCTTGAAGGATTCCGGAGTCCCAGGGCGGGGGATAGATTTGCCTTTGACGATCGCGTTGAGGGCTTCGTTCCGACCTTGCATATCGTCGGATTTCACCGTCAACAACTCTTGCAGGGTGTAGGCTGCTCCAAAGGCTTCCAAGGCCCACACTTCCATTTCCCCGAAACGCTGTCCCCCTTGCTGAGCCTTTCCACCCAAGGGTTGCTGCGTAACCAAGGAGTAGGGGCCCGTAGAACGAGCGTGGATCTTGTCGTCCACCAAGTGCACCAGTTTCAGCATGTAGGCTTTGCCGACGGTGACGGGTCGATCGAAGGGTTCCCCGGTACGACCATCGTAGACTTGGATCTTGCCAGGGTTACTTTCGTCAAAGACCCATTCGCCTTCCCCAGTGTGGTCAATCCGGTGCTCGCGAGCTTCATAGAGCTTGCCATGGACGCTTTCGCGGGATTTTTCTTCTCCGTGCATTTCATCAAAGGGCACGATCTTGAACCGAGCACTCAGGTTCTCCGCAGCCCAGCCCAGCAGACATTCGTAGACTTGGCCCACGTTCATCCGGGAGGGAACCCCTAGGGGATTGAGCACAATGTCCATGGGGGTACCATCGGGCAGGTAGGGCATGTCTTCGATCGGCAGAATGCGGGAAATAATGCCCTTGTTCCCGTGGCGACCCGCCATCTTGTCGCCGACTTGGATTTTCCGTTTTTGGGCCACGTAGACTCGAACGACCATGTTGGCACCGGGGGGCAGTTCATCGCCTTGTTCGCGCGTGAAGACCCGCACATCGACGATCCGGCCTTTTTCACCGTTGGGCACTCGTAGGGAGTTATCCCGTACGTCCCGCGCTTTTTCCCCGAAGATGGCTCGCAACAGTTTTTCTTCCGGCGGTTGGTCAGATTCACCCTTGGGCGTTACTTTACCGACCAAGATATCGCCGGACTCTACCCAAGCCCCAATGCGGATGATGCCATTTTCGTCCAAATTGCGTAGGGCATCTTCCCCAACGTTGGGAATTTCTCGGGTAATTTCTTCTGGCCCCAGCTTGGTCTGACGGGCTTCAATTTCGTACTTCTCAATGTGAATGGAAGTATAAACGTCGTCGTAAACCAACCGCTCACTGATCAGGATGGCGTCCTCGTAGTTATAGCCTTCCCAGGGCATATAGGCCACGAGAATGTTTTGTCCCAGCGCCAGTTCGCCCTTTTCCGTAGCAGAACCATCGGCCAAAATTTGCCCCGCAACCACCTTTTCGCCCAAGCGGACGATCGGCTTCTGGTTGAGGCAAGTGTCTTGGTTCGATCGTTGATACTTCTGCAAATGGTAGTTGTAGTCTCGGCCTTCCGGCGACTTGACACAAATCCGTTTGGCATCCACATAGACAACTTCGCCATCGGTACGACTGACGATAACCATCCCGGAGTCACGGGCAGCTTGGGCTTCTAGCCCCGTTCCCACCAGAGGCCGCTCGGGGCGCAGCAGGGGGACTGCCTGACGTTGCATGTTGGAACCCATGAGGGCACGGTTAGCATCATCGTGCTCCAGAAAGGGAATCAACGAGGTCGCTACGGAAATGATTTGAACCGGAGACACCGCCACAAAGTCCACTTCATTGGGAGACGCGGTGGTGAAGTCTTGGCGATAGCGCACGGTGACCTTTTCACCGAGAATTCGTCCCGCCTCATCGGTGGGCAAGTCCCCTGCTGCGACCCGCAGATCATCCTCTTCGTCCGCCGTCATATATACCGGGGGCACATCGCGACGCACCACCCCGCCTTCCACGCGGGAGAAGGGCGTTTCAATAAAGCCGTAGGAGTTCACACGGGCGTGGGTTGCCAGGGAGCCGATCAGACCTGCGTTGGGACCTTCCGGCGTTTCCACCGGACAAATCCGTCCGTAGTGGGAGGGGTGAATGTCCCGCACGGCAAACCCCGCCCGTTCGCGGGTTAGACCGCCAGGGCCGAGGGCGCTGAGACGACGCTTGTGGGTCAGTTCCGCCAGGGGATTGGTTTGATCCATGAACTGGGAGAGCTGGGACGACCCAAAGAACTCCTTAATCGCAGCCACCAAGGGTTTTGGGTTCACCAAGGAGGCGGGAGTCAAGGTGTTGGAATCGGACACCGTCATCCGTTCCCGGATGATCCGCTCTAAGCGGTTCAGCCCAACCCGGACTTGGTTTTGCAGCAACTCACCTACCGATCGCACGCGACGATTGCCCAAGTGGTCAATGTCATCGATCTGGCCGATGTCGAATTCCAGGTTAATCAGATAGTCGATCGCCGCCAAAATATCCTGGGGCGTCAACACCCGAGTGGAGTCGGGCACATTTAAGTGCAGCTTGCGATTGAGCTTGTAGCGCCCCACCTTACCCAAATCGTAGCGTTTGGGATCAAAGAAACGAGACTCCAACAACTGCGCCCCACCAGCCACCGTTGGGGGTTCACCCGGTCGCAGCTTGCGATACAGTTCCATCAGCGCGTCATCTTCGCTGAATTCCCCTTCTTTTTCGATCGTCTTCAAGAAATATTCTGGGTGCCGCATGGCGTCCAGAATCTCCCCTGTAGAGAGCCCTAATGCCTTAAGCAGAACCTGGGCAGACAGTTTGCGGGTTTTGTCGATGCGAACCCAAACCAAATCATTTTTGTCGGTTTCAAACTTCAGCCAAGCGCCTCGGTTAGGAATCAGGCTGGCGTTGTAAGTCCGCCGACCATTCTTGTCTGTTTCAGATTTGTAATAAACCCCAGGACTCCGCACGATCTGGTTGACAATGACCCGCTCCGCACCGTTGATAATAAAGGTACCGCGATCGGTCATGAGGGGCAGATCGCCAATAAAAACTTCCTGCTCAGTAATTTCCCCGGTCTCTTTGTTGATTAACCTTGTAGGGACATACATTTGAACAGCATAGGTGGCATCCCGGCTCTTGGCCTCATCCACATGGTATTTCGGGTGCTTCAGCTTGTAATCCTTACCAATGAAGTGAAGCTCCAATTTACCGGTGTAATCCGTAATCGGGGAGAAACTATCCAGTTCCTCAATCAGACCCTCTTCAAGAAACCAGCGGAAACTCTCCCGCTGAATCTCAACCAAGTCTGGCAGAACGAAAGCGGGTGTGGTGTAGGTTAGCTCAGTCATGCGTCTCCTCTAAAGGTTCACGCCCAGCGCGAATCCCAGATTTTAGGCTACTTGCACAGTTATGTCAACATAAAAACATTGGCTCCTGACGGCAGGATCCAATTTATTGAAATGAATATTGGGGTTAAAACTCTAAAGGCATTGATTGGGTGGGGGCTTGAAAGTCTTCTGACAGGGGGAATACAGCCATTACATCAAGCTAGTGGCAAATGACCACTCCCATTATTACCCACAAAGGCTCAAATGTGGCTTGACGAATCCAAGAAAATTGTGTAGGAAAATCAGACGGTGAGACAGTCGAACCATGAACAGGGAACTCTGGTGGCCCAATAAGATCGAGGGGTATCGATTTTTTAAGCCTGTAAGGCCGCAAAATCTACCGCGATCGACTTTGCCGTCTCCGGTGGAGCCAGCCGAAACAACCGACAAGCATTCACCGTTGTGTGATGGGCAATTTCAGCTAAGTTTGCATGCCGCAACAGGGCGACCTGCTGAGCCACGTACTGCACATAGGCGGGTTCATTCCGTTTTTGTCCCCGCTTGGGCACTGGAGCCAAAAACGGACAGTCCGTTTCGACCAAAAGACGATCTAAGGGAACCATTTTGGCCGACGCCTGAATCGACTCCGCCTTTTTGAACGTCACCGTCCCACTAAAACTGATATAGAAACCCAAGTCCAAAAACCACTGAGTTTCCTCGGGCGATCCACCCCAGCAGTGCATAACACCTTGAACCGATCCCACGCGCTGCCAAAACCCTTGAAGGAATTCTGCGAGCACTGAAGCTGCGTCTCGGCAGTGGAGAATAACGGGCAAATTGAGCTGATGGGCAATCCGAAGTTGCGCCTCAAGACTCTCTAACTGTTGATCTACGTTATCAGCCTTGAAGAAATCTAAGCCCGTTTCTCCGATCGCGACAACCCGATTGTCCGATTGAGCTAGGGCCAAAATTTCGGCTTCTCGTTTAGGATGCCACAGATCCGCTACATCCAAGGGATGCAACCCCACCGCAAAGGCAACCTCCGGGTAACGATCGGCAATCGATCGAATCGCTGGAAACTCAGAGGGTTCGACACACGAATGAACCAGACGCACAACACCGGCTTCTCGCCATCGCGTAGCCACGGCATCTAAGTCTGGTTCAAACAAGTCGAAATTGATATGGACGTGCGTGTCAATTAATTGCATGGAGGCTGATGCTTACTTCGTCACCAAGGCCACTTTTTTGAGGGCACGGGCCAGACGAGACTTTTTGCGTGCGCCATTGTTTTGGTGCAACACACCGCGTTTGACGGCTTTGTCGATTTTGCTAGTCGCAGCAGACATCGCAGCTTTAGCTTCCTTCAGAGTGTCTTCAGAAGGAGTCGCAGCATACTTGTCAACAGCTACAAAGTAGCTCTTGATCAGGGTTTTGACCGCAGAAGAATAGGCTTTATTGCGCATGCGGTTGCGCTCGGCAATCTGAACTCGCTTTTCAGCAGACTTGATGTTAGGCACGGTTCTCTCGAAAGTAACGCTATCTAAGGTGTTTAAGAATTTCCAGACATACTAATATAGCACCAATTTCCCCTCAACATGATCCACAAAAATCCAGTTAAGCTATAGAAACGATACTGACACTCCTAACTCCATGCTGCGAATCATTACCCAGTTGACCGAGGCGAAAGCTGAACTGCGCCGGATTTGCGATCGTACCCACGACGATCAAGTTTTTAATAAG
Organism: Alkalinema pantanalense CENA528; assembly: GCF_050753345.1. NCBI lineage: Bacteria > Bacillati > Cyanobacteriota > Cyanophyceae > Leptolyngbyales > Leptolyngbyaceae > Alkalinema > Alkalinema pantanalense. The sequence goes on from NZ_JBLZFX010000029.1 coordinate 29,148, forward strand.
GAAGCAACGGTGCGGCAAGTTTTGCAAACGGTGAAGCGGCAAGGGGACAAAGCAGTTCTGGACTACACCTTAGAATTTGATGGACAGGCATTTACCGCCGATCAACTGCGGGTGTCACCTGAGGAACTGGATGCCGCTTACCATAAAGTGGATCAGGATCTGATTGCGGCAATTCGTCTTGCCAAGGACAAAATTGAAGCCTTTCACAAAATGCGGGTGCCCCAAAGTTGGGTGCATTTCGCAGAGGATGAGGTGGTGCTGGGCAAACGCTACACCCCAGTGGATTCTGCGGGTCTTTATGTACCAGGGGGACGTGCGGCCTATCCCAGTACGGTGCTGATGAATGCTGTCCCTGCCACCGTTGCCAAGGTTCCCCATGTTGTGATGGTGACGCCGCCGGGGCCGGAAGGCGTGATCAACCCTGCGGTATTGGTAGCTGCCCAAGAAGCAGGCATTCAGGAAATCTATCGCGTCGGTGGTGCACAGGCGATCGCGGCTCTCGCCTATGGGACGGAGACGATTCCCAAAGTAGATGTGATTACAGGCCCAGGCAATATCTATGTGACCCTGGCCAAGAAGCAGGTCTACGGCACCGTCGGCATCGATTCCCTAGCGGGGCCATCCGAAGTTTTGGTGATTGCCGATGCTACGGCTAACCCGACCCATGTCGCGGCAGATCTGTTAGCGCAGGCGGAGCATGACCCAATGGCCGCAGCGATTCTAATTACCACAGATAGCAACTTGGCCCAGAAAGTGGTTCAGGAAGTGGAAGATCAACTGGCGGATCATCCTCGAAAACTACTGACAGAAAAGGCGATCGCCCACTACGGCCTAATTATTGTGGTGGACGACTTAGAGGCCGCAGCGGAACTGTCTAACGAGTTTGCACCGGAGCATTTGGAACTTGAAATTGCTGAACCTTGGGATCTTTTACCCAAGATTCGTCATGCAGGCGCAATTTTCCTCGGGAGCTCAACACCAGAAGCAGTGGGAGATTACTTAGCGGGGCCTAACCATACCCTACCGACTTCTGGATCCGCTCGTTATGCATCGCCTTTAGGGGTAGAGACCTTCTTGAAACATTCCAGCCTGATCCAATATTCCCCCACGGCTCTGCGCAAAACCGCAGCGGCGATCGAAACCCTCACCTTGGCGGAAGGCTTGCCCTCCCATGGCAAATCTGTCTCCCTGCGCATGGAGCAGCCTTAAGCGGAATAGAAGGTTATAGGTCACAGCGTGTAACTAGGATCCCACGGGGATGGGTGGATGGGTAGATGGGTGGATTAACAGAGGATGTTATTTCTCAGCAGATTCCTACCCACTCCAATAACTTCAGTGGCTTCCGGGGCGGATCGCAGGGAAACGTTAATTTATGCGGCGCGATTGCCCCAATTCTAACTGCCCCGTATTACTCTCAAAACTACAGGGTATCGATGTTTGGAGGGATTGCCATGCTGAAAACCATTTTGGTGGCATTAGATCCGGTAGATCTCAATGCTTCTACGCAGGCATCGATGACCAGCCAGGTGATGATAGCCTTACAAACCTTGCATTTGGATGCCAACAGCAAGGTGGTGCTATCCCATGTAGTGCCCACAGAGCATTTGGACATTGATGTCTTGAGCGATCGGCCTACGGTGGAAACGCAAACCATGAACGATCTATGGGCGGCTCACCTCTCTGCCTACCAAGAAAAACTCCCCTGCCCCAGTACCCTCGAAATTGTTACGGGGGATCCAGCAGAGGAGATTATTCGTCTGGCCAAAATTCACCAAGCCGATCTAATTGTGATTGGCAGTCGAGGGCTGACGGGAATGCAACGTATTTTGCAGCGATCGGTGAGCAGTCAGGTGTTTGATGAAGCCCCTTGCTCAGTCTTGGTAGTTAAGCCCAATGCCGATCGCTAAACACCTGTAATCCCTATCAGTCCTCAAACATCTAGATCTTCCCTAGAACGTAAAGGTTGTGCGAATCACAGGAACGATCGCGGTGGAATTATCCTTAAAGCCTTCCGGGTTAAAGATGACAAATACTCCCGGCGTAATGCTGATATGGTCATTCACCCGATAGTTAAAGTAACCTTCCAACTGGTAAGGCTTGGTGTCTTCGGGACGAACAGCTAGACCACCCACCGCTGTACGAGCCAAAGGCTGTCCAAAGATCAGCCCCGCAGAGTTCCCCTTTTGTCCAATATCCTTGGCATGGATGCCCACTAGCCAACTCATGAAGTCCGTAGAAGCGTTGACATCCACTAGATCGCTAAAGATGTAAGAAAAGGAGCCTGCCAGCGTAATCGTCGGGTTAAGGCGATAGGCCGCCGTTAGCCCCAGCGTATCCATCTTGATGCCTTGGTTAGCCAGATCTCCCAAGGAGGTTGCGGGAAACAAAATTGCGCCAATATCAGAACTGCTGAGCCCCGTTCCCAGGATATTGATCTGGTGGTAGCTGTGGGCATAGTTCACCCCAATATCGAAATTGGCAGAGGGTTTGATCGTCAACTGTGCCGCTGCGACATAGCTACCATTAAACAGACCCGAGCCCAAAGGCGTTCCCGGAAAACCCTGATTTTGGGGCAAATTAGCATTCACACTGCCGTAGAGGGCGCGGAAGTCGATCGCATCCGAAATCTTAAAGATCACCCCAGCAGCAGCAGCCAGCCCCGTTTGGGACGTGCCACCGGAGACCCGATGGGCGGCGGGTAAGGTGGCAAACCGCGAGAGCGCACCTTGGCCTTCTCCCGCAAAGGGCAGAATGGACGGAAATGCGTCGGAGACTTCTGCATTGGTTCCGATAAAGGCCGTCAAGCGATCGGCCACTGGAAAGATATACAACAGCTTGTAGAGTTCCAAACTATTGTTCCCACCCTTGGGTTGGAGATTTTGGGGATTGCGGGTGGGGAACTGCGGCTCGTAGCCTAAGCGAACATTACTGTTATTGCCGAAAATCACATCGCCATAGCCCAGGGTTCCAGCCAAGCTAGCGCCATTGTCAAACCCTGGGAACGCGGTGCTGGGGCCACTCCCAAAGTTGTAGGCTTGCAATCCGGTAATCAGTAAATCTTTGCCTGTAAAACTGGTGTTGAGGTTGAGCCGCACCCGGTTGTTGAGCGTAATGTTGGCATCTCGCCCAGCAGTAGGGGAGGGTAACGCAGCAACGGGTGTCCCCGGTGGGAAAAGAACCGCTGCATTCGTGTTATTGACAAACGCCAGATTGCCCCCGTCGTAGGCTCCGTAGGCTCCCGCTAGGCTGAAAATGACTTCGCCATTCAGCTTCGTGGTGGTGGAAAATTGTTGTTTCTCCAGGGTGGCGGTTTTGGCTTCTAGGGCATCGACCCGACCGCGCAGCGTCGCTAATTCAGCGGCAAACTCCTCTTGCAGTTTTTGCAGGGTAACCAAGTCCTCTTTCTTCACCAAATCAGCAGTGGCCGCAGCGATTAGCTCGTTGACGCGATCCATGCAGGCATTTAGCCCAGCGGCAAACTCATAGCGCGTCATGGCCCGGTTGCCACGATAGGTGCGATCGGGATAGCCCGCAATGCAACCATAGCGCTCCACCAGCGACTGTAATGCCTGAAAAGCCCAGTCCGTGGGTTTGACATCGGAGAGTTGGGAAACTGACGTGACCTGCCCCATTCCTGAAGCTGGCGTATCCGTGGAACTGAGGGTATCAACCTCGATCAACTCAACTGAATTTTGAGGAACGGCTTGCCCTTGATTCTCTGCCGCCCTGGAGGGAGCTACGCCCCATAAAAGAACTGCCAGCCCTAGGACAGGCAGACTCAAAGTCGTGAGAAAGGAAAAAGGTAGGCGGGGCATAGGGGTTTCCTCCGAACATCAGGGATCAGGTCAACGAGGATTTAACATCCTCAGTGAATACCTCAAATCCTATCGGCTCGTAGGCATCTAATTGAAGCTTAGAACCTTCAAAAAATTCAGCAGAAGATAATAGAAAACCCTTATGCCATCAGCCTTCAGAAAATCTAGGTGTTGCCCATAGAGTCTACCGCATAGTCTTTTTGTACTTAATTAGGTAGATCTTTTGCACTAGATTCTACGGTGATTTTCCCTAGGCCATGACCATGCCACCATCCACATTAAAGACTTGTCCTGTGACATAGGCCGCTGCGGGCGAGGCTACCAAAAATTGAATCATCCCTGCCACTTCTTCCGGTTGGCCGTAGCGGTTGAGCGGAATCATTTGCAAAATCGGTTCAGCGTTCAAGTCGTTGGTCATATCCGTCGCGATAAACCCAGGTGCCACTGCATTTACCGTGATGCCACGGGGGGCAAGTTCCCGCGCCACAGTTCTGGTGAAGCCAATCACCCCAGCTTTTGCAGCGCTGTAATTAGCTTGGCCAGGATTGCCCATTTGGCCTGCTACGGAGGTGATATTGACAATCCGACCGGATTTTTGCTTCAGCATAATTTTGCTAACGGCACGGGTACAGAGAAAAACGCCCGTCAGGTTCAAATCGATAACGGCTTGCCAATCTTCGGGTTTCATCCGCAGCAGCAAAGTATCGCGGGTGATGCCTGCATTGTTGACCAGTACGTCAATGCGACCAAATTTAGCCATGGTGGCTTCAATCATTTGATCGACTTCTGCTGCCTTGGACACATCTGCTTTGAGGGCGATCGCGGTTCCTCCCGCTTGCTCAATTTCGGCAACCACTGCATCAGCAGCGCCACTGGAACTTGCGTAGTTGACCACCACCGAGGCTCCTTCCGAGGCCAGGGCTAGGGCGGTAGCGCGTCCAATGCCCCGCGATGCTCCGGTGACGATCGCGACTTTACCCTGCAAGTTCTGTGCCATAGCGCTATCTCCCTTGAAATGTCTCCCGCTCAAACCGATTAACCATCATATCGGCAAAGGGGGCATTGTTTGAGAGAGACTTAACTCTTTGGCAACCTGCTCAAGAGATTCGCTCAGCAAGCAAGCGACTAGATCTGATGGGGGTCAATTCCTAATTCTCGTAATCGATCGGCCAAACGATCGGCTTTGGCTTCAGTTTCCGCTAATTTGTGTAGAGCTTGTTCCTTGGCTTGGCGTTCCTGTTCAAGCTGCTGGGCAATTTCGGTGTAGCTCTGGAAAATAACGCCATCTGGACGATACAGCTGTAGGACATCCTGGGTCAGGTCAAAGCGAATGCCTAACCGAGGGCTGATCCATTGATCGATCGTCGCAATTTCATCGAAATAGCCATCGACCCTGAGCCAACCTCGGCATAGGTTTTGGGCTGGATCGTATAGATAGTATTCTTCGACGCCATAGCGTTCATAGAACAAAAGCTTACGTTCCATTTCTAGGGCAGTATTACCAGGAGAAAGGATTTCAAATACTACCTGAGGAGGAATATTTTCCTCTTGCCACTGCTGGTAGGAACCCCGTTCTTCTTTCGGACGACCAAAAACGACTAAAGCATCCGGTGCAATCCGAATTTTGGGATTCCCCTCCACCGGGTACCACAGCAAATCTCCCGCAACAAAGACATGCGGATCATTAATGAAGAGAAGATCCAAATTCTTCTTAATCAAAACGATCCATTCAAACTGCTTTGTATTATCTGCCATGGGTTGCCCATCGCTGTCCGGGTACACAACTTCACGTAAATTTTCATTTGTAACAATGACGTTGGTTTGGGCAGACGGTTGAAGGTGCACCATAATCCCAAGAGTCCAGTTGAAGGGACAGGTTCAACCTAGCATAATTTTTTTAGAGAGTTCCCCACCCCACCCTGATTCAGAAAAAATTTGGATTTTTCAACATTGGGGGTTAGGATGTCATCAAAATTCTGCTGCTTCCAGTGTGGTGGTAGAAAGCAACTGCTGTTTCTGAGTTAGCTATGACGAGAAAACAGGGAATTCCAAATCGTCGCGATCGTCTGGCGGATGCATCCCAGAAGCCGCGCCAACCTTCTCAAGGAGCGGCATCGCGGGCAAAATCCACGGCATCCTCAGCCTCGGAATCAGCAGTCAATTCTGAGTTTGGTTCGCCTAAGCTGCCGATCGGTCAACCTTCCCAACCATCTTGGCCCTTAGCGCAATCGGAACAATCGGAACAATCTGCTCCAGCGCATCAATCGCAGCCCGATCGTCGTTCCGATCGGCGTTCCCGGCGGCCTCCAGGGGCTCATCGCAACCCACCTTCCGACAGTGCGAAGTCGGTCTTTTGGGCTAATCTACAACGGCGTTTATTGGATTGGCGGTTTATTGCGATCGTAGGTTTGCTGCTCAGTGGGGGGCTGACCATCCTGTCACTGGCGTTTCTCTTTAAATTGCCAGCGGTGCCCAACTGTCCGTCAGTCTTCTGGCCCTTGGCTCCGGCCTCGTTACGGCTCCACTGTGCTCAAATTGCAGCGGGCAAGGAGACGGTGAAAGACTTGCTAGAGGCGATCGAACTGGTGAAGTCATTACCGAAGGATCATCCCCTCTATCCCGAAGCTAGCCGCTTGATGGAACAATGGGCGACGGATTTGCTCGACCTAGCGGAAAAGAGCTTTCAAGAAGGCAACATCCAGGAAGCCGTCAGTGCTGCCCGCAAAGTTCCCCAGGATTCCTCTGCCTACAAACTGGTGGAAGAGCGGGTGACAAGCTGGGAGAAAATTTGGTCTGAGGCTGAGACGATCGCCAGAAAAGTTGAAGACTTGCTGCGGAAACAAAATTGGCGGCAAGCCTCTCTGGAAGCCACGAAGCTCCTGGGATTAGAAAATGAATATTGGCAAACGAAAAAATATCCAGAAATTACCCAGCTAATTGCCACAACGCGGGACGACATCACCAAATTGAGCCAAGCGCAACGGGCCATCGATCGAGGGAATGCCGATGATCTGATTAAGGCCGTAGATAATGTGGCCAGTATTAGCGATAAAAGCTATGTCTACCAAGATGCCCAGGACATGTTGCCTCGCTTGGGTAAACGCTTGATGGAACTGGCTGAATCTGCCGCTGAACGACGCAACTTTGACGAAGCCCTTCGCATTGCCAACCGCATTCCCGATCGCTTGAAGCTGAAGCAGGATATAGACGACTTTATTGTGCTAGTAGGGGCGCAATCCCGTGCTGCGAAGGGTTTGGAAGTGGATTTGGAAGACGCGATCGCCCAGGTGCAGCGCATTGGTGCGGGTCGTCCCCTGTACGATCGGGCGCAACGGTTGGCCAGCCGTTGGCAAGCGGAACTGACCGCCCTAGGCCAACTGAATCGTGCCCGTCAACTAGCCAAGAGTGGCAATCCGAGCGAAATTCAACAGGCGATCGCAGAAGCCTCGCAAATTGATGCATCTACCGCACAGTATGGCGATGCCAGAAAACTGATTGAAGAAGTCACCAGCCAAACCCAGGCAGCGGAAGATCGCCCAATTTTGGAGCAGGCCGATCAACTGGCCGCAGCGGGGGATGTGACTTCGTTGCAAGCGGCGATCGCCCAAGCCCAACAGATTCAGTCCAATCGATCGCTCTATAAACAGGCCCAGGAGAAAATCCGGCGCTGGAGTGATCAGATGGCTCGAACTCAGTACCAGCCAACTCTTGATAATGCTGAGAGCTTAGCGGAATCCGGAGATTTGGAAGCCGCGATCGCGCAATTGGAACAAATTCCACCGGGCACTTCGGCCTACGACACCGCCCAGGCCAAAATTGAGAAATTCCGCAGCCGTGCCCAAGCCGAGCAAGTTCTACCCAGAGCCGTCGAACGCGCCAGTGGGGGAACTCCCGATGCTTTGGTGGAAGCCATTGGCCTCGCCCGTCAGGTGCCGGGTTCCAGTCCGTTACGATCGCAAGCCTCCCAAGCTGTCGATCAATGGAGCCAGCAAATTTTAGACATTGCCTTGGGTCAAGCCAGTTCCGGCGATTTTCCAGGGGCGATCGCAACGGCGCAAAAAGTTCCATCTGGCACTGTTGCCTATGGCCAAGCTCAATCGCAAATCAGTCAATGGCGTAGGTTAATCGGGCAATAGTCACTCAAACCGTTACTGCCTTCAGCACCCTCAGCAGAAACGTCCGATCGCAGGGCTAAATATTGATAGAGGGGATTGTTGAAGTGGGGGGAGCGATCGTCGTAGAGAGATGGGTCGGGGCTTGTGCACGCTGGCCCTCACTAATACAAGCCAAGCAGTGCTGAATGTTATAAAATTCTTCGAACTGAAAATCGCTCAACACTTGGTAGATCGGCGACTTCATCTCAACCCATAGTGCCCACCTTTGGCTAGAAATGGTGAGGAGCGCTGCAATTTGACGACTGACCAGACCACACAGAATGGGATAGGCGTAGCGTTTGTAATGGTCTTCAATGTTGTAAATCAAGCCGTAGAGATCGTCGTGATAGCGCAGTCCTTCTTGAATGCCCTGGTGGTGAAAAAATTTAAACCGACTCGTCAATGTTTCCGTCAGAAGGGGCGGCATCGTTTGGGTGACGGGATGGCGCGGCAGTTCCAGAATGCTTAAGACCCCAGCTTCAACTTCCTCCAAGCTCATACTCATCGATCGACCTTGCAGGATATGACTATGGGCAAGCGTTAACACTTCCAACCGCTGCACCGATTGGTAACGCTGACGAGTATTGGGATAAAGGCACAGTAATAAGACGTTAAGGTCGATAGCCTCTAAGTTGTGGAGATTGGGGGGGGGATCCTGTACAGTTTCGAGATGATGATTAATAAATTTCCGTAAAATCTTCCGGACTTGATACTGAGCAACAGCAGATAGGGTTGTGAGATCGGAAGACGATCGGAAACCATTGGTCCGCAAGGGAATCGATACAGGTGAATACTGATCGGAAGGCTGCTCTGAGAAAGACCAAGTTTGCATAGAACGCACTGACTTAACGATTGAAACACCATTCACAGAACAGGAACCGTTCATTAGTGAACCATCATTGAATCTCAAGGTTTTATGCTGTTACTCGATCGAATTTTCTGCATGCCTAAAAACGAGCAGATAAATCTCAATTTCAATGTTGCCGTTCGATTGAGTCTGCCACAGGGTCTGTGAGATCAAACAACTTTAATTAATAAATTTAAGTCGGGATGGAAGAAACCCTGGGGTAGTTACTGAACCTTATTTCGTGATAGGTCCCTAACAATGGTCTTCTGTGTAGGATGCCTTATCACCCACCTGAGTTAGAAAAGCCCAGTCAAAAAGCAGCCACTTAGCGGAGCAATATTTCGCAAATCAGAAAAGAATGTAAAATATTTTACAAATTTAGAAAGGTTATGTTTAGGAAGCGATCGCTAATGAGCAGTACTCCTTTTCTGTACTACCTCTGGGAAATCGCTTGCAGTCCTTACTCACCAGTTGCGATACCACACACCAGTTGCACTTAAAAGGAGCCTTCCCGACTTCCCGAACCTTGGTTTCAATTGCAAGCTTCAATCTGGCGTGCCACTGTCAGAGCAGAGTAACTAACCCCTGCGGTTCCTTCACCGGGATGGGTGGAGTCGCCGACGAGCCAGAGGTGGGGCACGGGGGTGCGATTGGCAAAACCAAAGGGGCCAAAGGTGGATAGCCGCATTCCTACACCACCCACGAACCCTTTGTGCCGTGCGGTGTAGCGCCAAAAGGTCAACGGTGTAGCGGCTTCTTGATAGACGATCGTACCTTCTAGATCAAAATGCTGGGCCAATCGCGCGATCGCGGTGTCGGTATAAGCCTGTTTACGGGCTTGGTAGTCTTCGGGTTTGTCTTTGATGGCCCACCAAGGGCTGGCATCGACAAAAGAGGACGCAATCAGCGTAGCTTTCCCTTCCGGGGCGCGGCCATCCCCCGGTTTGCTGACGGAGACAAAGAGGGAGTTATTTTCTCCGATCGGGCCGTTGTAGTCGTACAGGAATTGCAAATGGGGGGGGCAGTCCTTGGGGATGGCCGATTGATCAACGCCCAGGTAGACCACAAAAGCTCCAGAAGGATCGGTGAGTTGATCGACCCGTTGGCGATATCCCCTAGGTGCTCGATCGCCCAGCAGTCGCACGGCATCCTGCACCGTCACGTTGGCCACAATATGATCGGCGGCTTCGATCCAAGTTTCCCCAGTTTTTTGATTGCGGACGGTGATGCCCGTGGCTTGGGTGCCGTTGGTGTGAATGGCTTCGACGGTGTGGCGCAGGTGTAGACTGCCGCCGTGGTTTTCTAGGGCGGAGGTGAGGCGATCGCTGAGGACTTGCAAACTGCCCTGCAAATGCCAGAGTCCGTAGGGGGCTTGGGAAACGGCGAGGGCGGTGGCGGCGTAGAGAAGGGCGGTTTCGTCGGCGTTGACCTGGGAATAGAGCTTGAGTTGGACATCGAGGAAGGTGCGCAAGCGCCGATCGTTGTACAGGCCAAACCATCGCAGCGCGTCGCCTACGGTAGACAGGGCAAAGGGGGCCGTGATTAAGGTATCGGGGCGGAGGGCTTGCAGGAGTTGGCCCAAATCCCACAGGTTACGGGGGGGGAGAACTGGATCGCGGCCTTGGAACTTCCAACTGGCTTCAAACAGGGTATTCAGCAATTGCCAGAAGGGTTCACTGCCGGGGAATTGCCGTTGGCGTTCGGCTTGCCATTTCGCCCGATCGCGCCAAATTTGGATTGCTTCTGCTTCACCGGGCAACCAGACCGCGCAGGCTGGGTCGCACAGGGTAGCGGCGGGCAGATCAATTCCCAATTCGGTAAAGATGCGATGGTGAATGCCGCCCGGTTCCAATCCAGCAACTTGGGTCGCCCCGACATCAAAGGTAAAGCCCCGCCGCTGGAAGGTGGACGCACAACCCCCCGGCACGATCGCCTGATCGAAAATTTTGACCTGATAGCCCCGTTTAGCCAGCAATGCACCAGCGGTTAAGCCTCCGATTCCGGCTCCGATGACTGCAATGGATTTTGCGGGACTCATCATATCGTTACATTTCGTAATATTTCTTTCATCTTAAAAGGAATTCGGGCGATCGGGGATGAAAATTCCGGTCAAAGGGGTGGAATGATCAATAGCAATTTTTTGGCAATTGCAGAATTCCTGGAAAACGGTGTTTCACCCCATGCCGAGTTGGGGAAACTTCGTTAGCATAGTTGCTCGATCGTTCATCCTACTGCTGTCATGAATCCTCCTCCTGCCCCATCGGTGAAACGCAAAGTTCTGGCCTACATTACCCATCAAGAAGAACTATTGGTGTTTCGGCAGGAAGATTATCCTTACTTTGGCATTCAGGTTCCAGGGGGGTCGATCGAAGCGGGAGAGACGATCGTCGATGCCCTGTTGCGGGAGGTGTACGAAGAAACGGGGTTGAAGGCGGTTCAGATTGTGGATTATTTAGGTAGCTTTTGGAAGGTGGGACAGGCGCGGATGCGGGAATACCATGCCTTCCATTTGCAACTAACGGCCCCTGCGCCCCGACGGTGGCGGCATTATGAAGAATTTTCGGGGGCGCGCAAAGGCCCGATCGCCTTTGATTTTTTTTGGGTGCCCTTGGGAAATACTGATTGGACGCTGTTTCGGGGGCAGGAAATGGTGCCTTGGTTGCGGCGATCGTTTCCTGCGGCATTCCCCCAACCCGTGATACCCCAAGCCCTTACAATGGGAGCTAGATAAATTGCTGCTTTAACGAGACAGTCATGCCTAGATCCCAACGCAACGACAACTTCATTGATAAAAGCTTTACCGTGATGGCGGATATCATCCTCAAGGTGTTTCCCGCCAGCAAAAAGGAAAAGGAAGCGTTTGCTTACTATCGGGATGGGATGTCTGCCCAGGCGGATGGGGAATATGCAGAGGCGCTGGATAACTACTTTGAGGCGCTGAAGCTGGAGGAAGATAGCAACGATCGCAGCTTTATTCTCTACAACATTGGTTTGATCAAGGCGAGTGTGGGTGATCAGGCGGAAGCGCTGGACTATTATCACCAGGCGCTGGAACTGAATCCTCGGATGCCCCAGGCGTTGAACAATATTGCGGTGATTTACCATTACCAAGGGGAGCAGGCCAAGGAAGAGGGCTTGGATGAGGAAGGGGAAGCGCTGTTTGATAAGGCGGCGGAGTATTGGAAGCGGGCGATTTTGCTTGCGCCGAATAACTACATTGAAGCGCAGAACTGGTTGAAGACGACGGGCCGATCGACGATCGATGTCTATTTCTAATTCCGGTCTGTTTTTTTGGGATGGCGATTTCTGAGCTAGAATAAACGACGGTTTTCTGGAGGCAAGGTTGAGATATGTCCCTCGATCGCGAACAGGTTCATAAGGTGGCGACGTTGGCTCGGTTGGCGCTGACGCCGGAGGAAGAGGAAAAATTTGCGGGGCAACTCACAAGCATTTTGGACTATGTGGAGCAGTTGAATGAGTTGGATGTGGCGGATGTGCCACCGACGACTCGGGCGATCGATGTGAGTAATGTGACGCGGGTGGATGTGCAACGGGCCTACGAAAACCGGGAGGCAATTCTGAATTCTGCGCCCGATCGGGAAGATGATTTCTTTAAGGTGCCGAAGATTGTTACGGGTGACTAATTCGATTGATGATTGGATTAATTAACAGTTGATTAATCGGTATAGATGTTAACAGTGAAACAGCGGCGATCGTGTTTAGTGCGATCGTCGCTGTTTTTGCTTAATTGCTTGCATAAATGTAGCTGTCGTCAAGCCAAGTAGAACAACCTTATCTTTGCTAGCTCTAGCTATCCGATCCCCCTAAATCCCCCTTAAAAAGGGGGACTTTGAAAAAATTTGACCGAATTCCCCCTTTTTTAAGGGGGGCTAGGGGGGATCGGATTTGTATCATAAATGAATTTATTTGATGCCGCTATCCTAAATTGTGGGCTATGGCTATATCTGCTGAATTAGATAGTCAATGTTAATTCACAACAATACAAATTAAGCAGTTTTGTAAAGTGGGATTGACAGGCATGCGCGTTTATTTGTACTGTGTTCAGTCATAGCGATTCGCCATGGACATCCTTCTTGCGTAAGACGGTTTGTTACGAAGCATGGGGTCGCTTGTATCCTAAAAATTTAGGGCACTACCCTTCGTTGGTGAGACAACTCCGGGTAGCTATTCCCCCTCGCTGAGAGTGCAGCAAGGAGGCTTGATGAGGATTTTAACATCTGACCGAGCCACTCTTGTTTGTGATGTCAAACGGGGTGGCTCTAAATTTTTGGGCTTTTTTCCGCCCTCATCCCCAGCTCTTCTTCCAGATTCGGAGGGAGTAAGTTTGCATTCGGGATAGGATTCACTACAAACAGGAGAAGCTCACAATATGGCGAAAGGTTCTAGCGATCGGAGCGATCGCTCGATCGAACAGTTGCATCCATACTATCGGTTACAGCTTTTTGGCACGAAGGAAACGGTTGAGTCAATCATTAACCGATTACATTCGATCGGATTTGTGGATAGGGTTTACTGGGGAAAACCCATGCCTGTGCCTGGGGTAGAAGGCGAATGGGTTAGCGTGTTGCAACGCCGTTGGTAAAAGCTGAGGCGTAAGTGTCCCGCAGGTCTGCTTATCTTGGAGTCTGTGGGCACCTTTACTACGGCGCTCGGGGGGTTAGTAAAAGCAGCGATCGAGGTACTTGAGGAGCGATCGTACATTTTCTCCCTCATTTGTGTGATGCAAAGTTCGATCGGCTTTTCAGATTGTTTCGTAGGCAGTCGTTTTTCGGTAAAAATCTAGAAACTTTATCATTGGCCTAGTGTGATCGATCGTCGCACCTGACTGGCAATGCTACACTATTTCCAGCAAAATCAACTCACAGCAGGTGATCTTTGCGTTAGGCTGCATATTAAAGCTGAATTAAGTCAGGCTGCTAAAGTCTAATCACTATGTTTTGCCGAGTAAGTCAGGAGCAAGCATGAGTCGCAAAAGTATCGCAACAAATATTGTTCGTAAACTTTGGGCGCAGTGTGGTGGCTTCTGTCAAAACCCAAATTGTAACAAGTATCTCTTCGCTGAGGTCGAGGATGATGTAGTTAGCCTTGCGAATGTAGCTCACATAATCGGTCATGGTAAGAATGGCCCGCGAAGTGAACATGAATTAGCTGACTATATTGACAAAGATGGAATGACTAATCTAGTGATGCTTTGCCTGGAGTGTCACAAAGTTGTTGACGAGCTAGAGAATAAATTTTCTGTCGAGCAAATGCAGGAATGGAAGTCATCTCACGAAATGAAGATAAATTCACTCTTTGATTATCCTCAGATTCGTAATGAAAGAGAAATACTTGAGCAAGTCAACGACTTGTTGATTGAGAATAAAGTGATCTTTGAAGAATATGGGCCTTTCTCAAGTCAGGCATTGAATGGAACTTCTGGCGACGCATCTACCATCTGGCGGCGACGCTGCCTAGACACGATTCTTCCAAACAACCAGAGGATAGTTGGGTTAATTGAGACTAACAAGAATAATTTCCCTTATCCATGGCAATTGTATAGAGAAATGCTGAATTATAAAATTCATTCAGATTCTTTTCGAGACAACTGCCTGTTGGAAAAGAAGGTTAATGACTATAAGCTATTTCCCAAAGAGTTTGATAACTTTATCAAGCAGAGCCTCAGTTTACCTGTAGAAAGTTCAGAGAACAGACCCGAAGAAGAAATTGAATTTAGAACGGCGACAGTTACAACATATATCGAGAAATTTTTGGCAACCCACTCATTTATCAAACGGATGGAGAAACTCAATATAGCCATGTTTGATGTTGATCTTAAAGATAATCGCAGCCTTCGGGTATTTGCGACAAATACTTATTTCTTTACCGAATATACATTCGAACAGATTATGGCGATCGATCCAGGGGTTGATGTAATTATCTGTTCTAGCCCCTATGGGACTTATACACAGGAAACCAAAGCTCTGTGCATTGATCATAAAATCGGTTTATTCACGCTTAAGACATTCATGGGTGCAATCCGTAAAAATGGTGACGAATTTCTGAACTATCTTTTACAAGAAGAGAGGACTAGTCGTCTTAGCCACTTAAAGCTTCTGTTGGATAAAGCCTCAGTTCCTGTAGATTTTCGAGTGTATGTATTTGGTTCGTATTTAAGACGGGAAATTTACAAAGATATTGATCTCATTCTGATCTATCCAGTGGGTGCCACTGAGAAATTAATTTCTTCAACAGTAGAAAGCATAAATAAAGTATTCAAAGAAAAGTTATCACAGCTTGACATACTTGATATGACAGTATGTTCGGAGGCAGAATATAAAGCTATGAATTTTGAAAATGACAACCGCACTAAGATTAGATAATCAGTAATATCACAAAATAGCCCAACAAGCACAATGCATCGGAACTTTGAAGTATAATAATTGATGGCTAGACTTTCTGAGTCCGGTGATTGCGAACGTTATGCTGACTGCCCAGAGAGAAAACCCCCCTTCCATTCTCTGTCTTTCCAGCATTTCAGCTTACGTTTCAGAATTGTGGTAATTACGATCGCTTCATCGATCGAATTATCAATGTTATTCGAGACTCGGCGCAGACTCATCGATCGAGGTTTTTGCGACATTGATCCGTTCGTTTTCCCAGCATTTAATCGATCGAGGTTCTAGCAAAAGTAACTGGCTCATTTACCCAGGAACCCGTCCACGGAAGCAGAGAGGGTGGTCATTGAGAGCGATCGTGCGATCCCTCTTCGATCGCATCTATTCCCCAAGACAATGAAAGCGAAGCGATTCCTTCAGAGTTCTACTCTTCGCCAACCGCACCCATCGGAGAACCCCAAGATGTAAATTCACCCTGAACTAGACAGCGACTCTGTAAATAAGCTCGCATACATTCAGCAACAAACTCAGAAAGATATTAACGAATCGATTAGAATCGCGATCGATTACTACTATCAAAAACTACACCCCCCCAAAAGACACCACTAGAAGCCCTAACCCAATCTGGTTTCATCGGCTGCGGCTACGCTGAATCTGATCTCTCAGTAAACTATAAAGCGGTTCTCCAAGAACAGCTTCAGCAAAAATATGATCATCGTTGTCACCGGATTTTGGCTTGCCTTAGCCAACGATCGCGATCAATATTACCAGCAAGCTAAAGAGGTGCTGGAGAAACTGCGAAAAGAGTAAGCACGTCATTGGAATTAGGGGCTATGCTTCCTTACCTTGCCATCTCAAGAACTAACGATTCAGGCCCTCCCCTTGCTTTTGCTAAAATACGGTTAAAGGTTCTAGCCCTAGGAGGTCGATCGATGGCAATAGTGGTTACTCTGAGCCCAGAGTTAGAAGGATTGCTGATTGACAAAGCTGCTCAGCGAGGTCAAGATGTTAACCTTGTTGCATCTGAATTGTTAGCTAGTATTTTAAAGTGGGAAGAGCAGGATTCAGAAGAAGCTATCCAGGGTATTCAGCAAGGATTAGACGATTTTGAGTCAGGACGATTCCGGTCTTTTCAAGAGTTTGCTGAAGAACAACGCAAAAAGCACAACCTGTCAGCCGATTCATGAAGTACCGCATCGAAATTTCAAGCATTGCAGAAGCAGAAGCAGACGGTGCATTTCTACGGTTATCCCAAGTTACTTCTCTTGAAAAGGCTCGTCAGTGGTACTCCGGGCTGCTACAAGCTATTTCATCCTTGTCTCAAATGCCTAAACGCTGCTCCTTGGCCCGAGAGAATGAGTATTTTAGCCAAGAGGTTCGTCAGTTACTTTATGGACGAGGACGTAACTCATACCGCATCCTTTTTATCATTTTGGAGGAACCCGACCCATCAACGGTTCGCATTCTTCATATCCGTCATGTATCACAGCAAACGATCGGGGAAGACCCTGAAGAACCTGGCGTAACTTAACCTCCCTCCTCGTGTATTGCAGACACCTCACCACCGATCAACTTCAACCAGTCGCTGTTTTCATTGCCTTTCTAAAATTTCGAGATAAACACCGCCATATCATTATCACTAGCAAAAAGTAATGGTAAGGTCGCTCTCCTCCCATCATCCGATCGCCCTATTCCACCTCGACCACACCTATTCCCCAATACAATGAAAGCGAAGCGATCGTATCAAACCCTGCCCGTCCCAGGGTGACGCATCCAGAAGTACGATCGTAAAATTCAAGAAAAAGGAGACTTCTGATGCAAACCCTTCGAGTGCGATCGCGAGCTGGAGCCAACGGCACCAGTAAAAGCAAGCATTTTAATACTCAGATAAAATAGAAACAAAGCAGTTCCTTGTTGACAGTAGAGAAACGATGCAATCTACTCTGCCTATTCAAATTTCTCAAGCTAAAATTGCTGAGTTTTGCCAGGAACATCACATCCGCAAGCTCTCTTTATTTGGCTCCGTCTTACGCGCTGACTTTAGCTCCCATAGCGATATTGATGTCTTAGTCGAATTTGAGCCAGGAAAAACGCCTGGATTTGCCATTATCACTCTCCAGCAAGAACTTTCTCATCTCATGGAGAGTCGAACCGTTGATCTACGAACCCCCCACGAACTGAGCCGCTATATCCGCGATCGCGTACTTGCTGAAGCTTTGGTGCTCTATGTCCAACCTTGACGACGCCACTCGACTTCGCCACATGCGTGATGCTGCTCTGGAAGCGGTGGGTTTCATCCGCGATCGCAGCCGATCAGAGTTGGAAAGCGATCGTATGATGGCATTAGCCCTAGTCAAAGATATCGAAATCATTGGAGAAGCCGCAGGCAGAATTTCAGCCGATCTTAGAACCAGATACCCACATATTCCCTGGGTACAAATGATCGGCATGCGCAACCGCTTAACCCATGCCTATTTTGAGATCGACTTGAACATTGTCTGGGAAGTTGTGACCCATGATTTACCGACTTTGATCATCGAACTAGAAAAAATTATTTCACTTGAAATCTAAATTGAGGAGACTCAGTCTTAGGCGTTTGCCATCTTCAACCAACTGAACACTTGATTGACCGTTAGCGCCAGCGAAAGCGGCGGTAGCACCGATGGGCAATCCTCCCCCCGCAACAAAATAGGCTGCTGTCCCGCTTTAAAATCAAGAATTGATCGATCGGCAGGATCAATCAACCACCCCAACTGACACCCCTGCTCCAAGCAATAAAGAATATTGCCAATCACCCGGTTAGAACTCTGGTCAGGGGACAAAATTTCCACCACCCAATCCGGCACTAGCCGGAAATCATTCGGGACTTCCCCATCCGCATCAAACGGAATTCTCTCCCACCGAAACACCGCCACATCAGGCACTAGCGATCGGGAACCAAAACTACAGCGCAACTCCGGAAAAGCATAGGCAATTTGCCCAGCCTCAGCATAGTCATTAATGCAGTCACAAAGTTTCAGCTGCAAACGACTATGCTTTCCTTTTGGCATGGGCTTTTGGACAATTTCACCGTTTAGGAATTCACTAGCTGGCTTTGTTTCTGGCAATGCCAGAAATTCCTCCAAACTTAAACCTGGTATGGTCGCAGTGGACATAACTCTTCAGGTACACGATCGCTACCCTCAGTTTAGCAAGATATTTTTTGGGGTTTATGGAGCTACAGTTTGATCCGTAGAAACAGATATAACCGCCAGCCCACCTACAACACCCGCAACACACTTGCCACCTTCGCCACTGCTGGCATTTGCTCAATTTCCGCCAACGCCTTACGGAAGTTGCCCTCCTGCACATCGTGGGTCACCACCACAATTTCCGCCAACCCATCGCGAATCCCCGCCTGCACCACCGACTCCAGACTCACCTGATGATCCCCAAAGCAAGTGCCCAACTTGCCAATCACCCCCGGATAATCCTGGGTCAAGAACCGCGCATAGAACCGCGTCACCAGATCATCCATCGGCGCGATCGCGCAGTAGTCATGGTGCGAACAAGCCAGCAACGGATCAAGTAACGGCGTTCCATCAGCCTGCTTCGCGCAATCACGACCCACCTTCAGTAGCGCCGCAATATTGAGAATATCCGACACCACTGCACTTGCCGTCGGGCCAGCTCCCGCCCCGCGACCAAAGAACATCACCTGGCCCACCGGATCGCCTTCCACCAAAATGGCGTTATACACATCATTCACACTCGCCAAGGGATGGGCCTTGGGCACCAGCGTCGGATGCACCCGCACTTGCAGCGCATCTCCGGACTCCGGACGTTTCGCGATCGCCAATAGCTTAATCACAAACCCCAACTTATCCGCATAGGCAATTTCCGCCGCACTCACCTCGCGAATCCCTTCACAGGAAATCGCCTCCCGATCGATGCGTCCCCCAAAGGCTAGGGATGCCAAAATCGCAATTTTATCCGCCGCATCCCAACCATCCACATCCGCCGTCGGATCAGCTTCCGCATAGCCCAACCGTTGCGCATCGGCTAGCACATCCCCAAAATCCGCCCCCTCCTGCACCATGCGGGTCAGGATGTAATTGGTTGTCCCGTTGATAATCCCAGTAACGCTGTTGATTCGGTTGGCACAGAGGGACTGCTTCAACGGCTCGATCACCGGAATGCCTCCCCCCACCGCCGCTTCCAGCAAGACATAAACCCCATGCTTTGCCGCTGCGGTAAAAATTTCTTCCCCAAAGCGAGAAATCGCTGCCTTATTGGCCGTAACGACATGCTTCCCCTGCTCGATCGCCTTCAGCATCAACGATCGGGCTGGTTCCAATCCCCCCATCACTTCGACGACGATATCCACCTCAGGATCGGTCACGATCGACTCGAGATCCGTCGTGAGCTGCTCTGCGGGAATCTCCACTGTCCGAGGCTTATCCAGCGATCGCACCCCGACTTTATGAATTTCCAATTCCCGCAAAAGGGGATGACGTTGGCTTGGGGTATTTAAAATCTCCACAGTGCCAGTGCCAACGGTGCCGAGTCCCAACAAACCAACTTTGAAAGCCACAGCGTTCTTCGCAATCACAACAGCCTTTTCATTGTAGGGGATGTGGTCGGGCGCGTTAACCCAATGCGCTCCGAACAGGTGCGAGAATTTGCCGCCACCACCACTGACTAAACTCCCATGGCACAATTGAAAGCGATGATGAACACTTTCAAAAAGACACCCCGAATGTTTCCGATCTCCCACCCGATCGCTCGCCCGATCGTCCAATTGTGCGGTTGCTGGCTCGGTATTTTAATTGGCTGTACGTTGCCCAGTGCAGGCCACTTGTCCCCAGCCCTTGCACTGGAACCCCAGGGAGATCAGCCGATGCAATCATCGGCTCGGGTTATCGTACCTCCCGTGGGAGTTCCCCCCGGTTTATCCTCGGAACATCCCATGGCTGAGGTGTTACAGCAACTCGCCCAGGCCCAAGTCGTTTACCTCGGCGAAATCCACGACAGCGAAGCCGATCACCAAGCCCAGCGCTTCATTCTGGAACAACTCCACACCCAGCGCCCCCACTTGACGATCGCGATGGAAATGTTCCAACGCCCCTTTCAATCGGTGCTCGATCGCTATCTCAAGGGCGAAATCAGCGAGCAAATCTTGTTAGAGCGCACCCAATATCAAAAACGGTGGGGCTTTCCCTGGCGGTTTTACCAGCCGATCGTGCAATTTGCTAAGCAGCAGCAATTGCCCGTCGTTGCCCTGAATGCCCCTAGCGAAGTGGTGCGCCAGGTGGGACGCAAAGGACTGGATAGCCTCAAGCTGACCGATCGTCGCTTTATTCCTCCTCTATCGGCCATTCGCCTGGAACCAGATTCCTACCGCCAGCGGTTGCAGCAACTTTACAACGACATGCACCAAGGCAAAGGCAATAGCCAACAGTTCGATCGCTTTTTCCAGGCCCAAGTGCTGTGGGATGAAACCATGGCAGAACGCATCAGTCAGCTTGTGCAAGCTAATCCCGATCGTTTAGTCGTCGTTCTCGTTGGGCAGGGCCATGTGACCTACGGTGAAGGCATTCCCCAACGGGTTGCCCGTCGTCTGCGCGATCGATTCCCCAAGTTCACCCAGTTCACCCTGTTGCTCAATCCCAGCCCTGACCTGCAATCTGTCACGACTGAAACCCGACCCATAGCCGACTTTTTCTGGATGCAACCGCTGAACTCGTCCACCGCAGAAGCCCCCACCCTGCCATAACGATCGCCTGCTTACTACCGCCACTGCAATTTTCCCTACAAATCCCCCAGAATTTAGGCGTCAGACGTTTGCGGCAGGAGATAAATCAGACCCGAGATCCAAGTCAGTCCCACGGAAACCCAAAAAATCAGGATCCCCAGGGGCTGATAGGCCGTCGGTAAGGGAGCAATCAGTAACGCGATCGCAATCATCTGCACTACGGTTTTCACCTTGCCCCATAGGTTAGCCCCTGGCACTGAACCTGTTTGCAGCGAAGGATTAACCCGCCAACCTGCGATCGTTAATTCCCGTGCCAAAATCAGAAACACGCCCCAAGCTGGAATCTGCCCCAATTCTACCAACGACATCAACGGTGCAAGCACCAGTAACTTATCCACCAAAGGATCTAAAAACTTACCCAAGTCCGTCACTTGATTCAACCGTCGCGCCAGATATCCGTCTAGCCAATCAGTACCCGACACCAGCACAAAAATACCGACCATCCACCACCGCACTGTATCCGTAGGATTCTGCAATCCATACAGCAAAATAGGGACACCCAATAATCGTGAAATTGTGATCCAAGTCGGTAAGTTTATTTGGGGTAAATTCATTCAAAGTTCTTCATGCTGTCTTCCTCTTCTTACCCTACAACGCAGAGTTGACAACGGAAATCTCTGAAAAAGGTTAACCATGAAAAAAGGAGCCCATTTTGGACTCCTCAAACCATGAACTCAGGGATAACTTTAAAAATGTTGATAGGTTACAAGAATTAGCAAGCACCACTTTTGGTAAATACAATCAAGACAGTTTTCAGGATTAGGCGTAAATCATATTGAATCGACCATTTACGCTGGTATTCAAGATCTAGCCGGACAATATCTTCAAAATCTTTAATAGATGACCGTCCATTGGCTTGCCATTCACCGGTAATGCCTGGCTTCACCAGCAAGCGCTTCCAGTGGTGAGCTTCATACTTCGAGACTTCATCGGTGCTGGGAGGCCGCGTTCCCACTAGGCTCATGTCACCTAGTAGAACGTTCAGGAACTGAGGAAACTCATCTAGGCTGGTCTTGCGAAGAATCTTACCGACACGGGTAACTCGGGGATCATTTTCCATCTTAAAGACATGACCCGATGCTTCATTCCGCTCTTGCAGCTTTTGCTTCAGCGCATCAGCATTGGTCACCATCGATCGGAATTTCCAAATCCGGAAAACGCGGCCATTCAGTCCACAGCGCCACTGGCTGTAAAGAATCGGACCAGGATTATCGATTTGAATCGCGATCGCAATCGGAACAAATAGGATGGCTGTGACCAGCAGACCAAGGACTGCACCCGCAATATCAATTAGTCGTTTCGCTTTGCTATGGATTGACGGATGAGGCCGATCAATCACAGTCGATCTTGTAGACGGAGCTAGAGGAAAAGGAGCACTCATACCTACTTCTCTGGAACGAAGAGGAATTGGGCTTTTAGTCATCAACTTAGGGGCGGAAGCTAGTTTAGAGGGAGTAGTGGTAATCACGGGTAGCAGTCAGGTTTGAATAAACAACTCATGTCTCTCTTGACCACATCTTATGGGGCATAATCAGCTGGAAGCCAGCATTCATGGACACTTTTGCTCAATCTTTGAACTGCTTAGGGGTTTTATGAAGTTCAGGTATAATCTCTCAGAAATATTCCTGACTTTTGGAGACTTGATACCTACAAAGAGTGAAATCTCTTCATCCCCCCCCCAAATCCCACGAAATAGTCAACTAGCTAAGGTTATACCTCTGGTTGAAGTAGCGGGAATCTCTGCGCCAATCAGCGGAATTCTACTAGGGTTGCACTGGACTTACTCCAATCAGGCGTACGTCACTCCCCATAGGTTCAAGCCAAACTGAGCGCTGCTCACTTTCTTGATGAGGGCTTTCAATAACTCAATTTCACCAACTAAAAACTTCACTCACTAGATTGCACCCTCTAGCAAGTATGGCAACTATGCTCAAGTCTGGAGATCCGTATCATCGCTCTTGATTACTTTGTAATCGCTTCTTTCGCCCTTCCTGCTGACTCCCTTCGTTGGAGACTCACATTTAATGAATTATTTGGATTGGGACTTTCATTAAGTTGAACGATCGGATTTGACATCTTGAGGCGTAGAACTTACCGAAGGGGCATCTGCGAAGATTGCATGAATCTCATCTAAGGTTAGGTCATTGGACGGAGGGGGATCCCTGCGATCAGAGCCCTGTTGATCAGACATCAGACTCGCTGGATTGCTCGCTGGATGAGAAGCGACTGGTTGAATAGCCCTAGGCACAGGATTCCCCGCAGGAGTATCAGAGTCCCATTCGGGACTATCAAATAACGTTTCAACGGTAACTTGGCTGGCATTGTCGTCCGGAATCAGGAATTCATCGGCGAACAAATCGTCCATAGTACTGAGAGTCAAATCTTCCACCAAGCTTTCACTCACGGCAGGCTGTCCTACCTGAGATGGGGACTCGGATGCTTTAGAATGCAAAGATTCTCCTTGCTCCTCCCAAATATCGAACAAGTCTGAAAGGTTATGAATGGTATCGGATTGAGAGGCCGCTTGGGAGGCTGCTTGCAAATCCGCTTGGGGGAGAACGGGAGACAAATTCTCCGGATTTGAAACAGATTTCGGCTCTGAAGGGAAGGCGGTTGTTTGCTCTTCAGAAATCTGATTCTGGGAAGACTGGAATGAGACGACTAGCGAACGGGAAGGTGTTTCTGGTTCTGTAGTGGGTTGCACTGTATCCAACGCTGGTTCTGCCTGAGGGGCATGAATGTAAGCAGAAGCTTCACGACCCAGTTGCTGAGCGAGATGATTAACGAGGGAACTAAAGAGAACTTCCCCTTGATGGCCTAAACCATGCATGCGATCGATGCCTTGGGCTAAGGACTCTTGGTAAGTGTCTAGATTTCTTTGCAAGGAAGTTAAAGCCAGATGGAGACTGGTATCCATACTGGTGAGCAGATGATCCGTACGATCGCGGAGAGCTTGTAACCGTTCTACTTCTGCACTGTCTAGCGTCGGCTGTGGTTGGCTCAGGATTTGGACTTTGCGGGCTTCTAAAGTGCGGATTTCCTGAAGCAAGCTATCCCGTTGCTGATTGAGGGTCGCAATTTCGGTTTGCAGGGGTTGGATGAGCTGAAGACGCAACTGCTCTAAATCGGAACTAAGAGCCCCAAGAGAAGCCACTGTAGGCAGTACTGAAGCAGGCGAAGTCATTTCAGCCGGAGCGGAAATCGAGGGCCTCTGTTGCATGACCAAAAAGTTGCGAACTCGCTCTAGCGTACGCTTTTGAAGCCGCAATCGCGTCCAGTACGTCCAAAAGCGGAAACTCCTAGGTTGACGTAATACCCGATCGATTTCAGCAATCAGAGCTTGAACTTGTTCAATTTGGTAGGTCACACAGCCTTCCTCACATAACTCTCAACTTCACCCGTCGATTAACCAATGCAGCCATAGAAACATTTGCAGCTACAGAAACATTGACTGGATCCCGACAATCTGGAATTGGACAGCTAAGGTTCTAACTGATAGGGCATCTCAATTTTCACAGTCTTTTCACAGTCGTTGAGACCAATTATTATTGTGCCCAATCATTGTTGTGCCCAATCGTCATTGTGCCTATTTCCGTTCCCATTTTGGGCCGCCCCATAGAATTTGTGAAACCAAAACTGAGCAGACCAGGTTAGGAAACAGCGTACAAATAAAATTCCAATCAGTAGATGGATGGGGCGGGGGGAAAAATCAGAGATGTTATTCTTAGCAAATCCCTGATTCAGTGAAAACCTCAAGAGAAAATTTTTAGTCAGACTGATTCAGACTCAGACATTGAATTGGCTGATGAACCTATCTTCAAAATCCAAAAATCGAGCCAACTTTGGGAGACACGCCCTAACCATCTTCAGCCGGGATGAAAAGGATACCAAGTTCCCAGGGTATGCTGTGCCTAGAACTATGATTTTGTAGAGGAACAGCAATGTGGGTTGGGCAATGGAGGTTGAGCAAGCTGGATTAAACATTGAAATGCATCCTGAGTAGAAATGCATCCTGAGTAGTTTTCCCTCCAATACCTGCGGCTGTACAAGGACTGAGGGAAGCGTTGGCCAGGGAGCGAAAATTAGCGATCGAACGAGCAACCTTGTTGGAGAGCGTAGCGCAGTCAAACCATCGAGGGAGGTAAAACTGGCTAACGACGTAAAACTTAAAGATACAAAGCAGGATTCAGCGCCTAGAATGAAGCCGTTATGCTGAAGAGCAGGTAACCTATATTGATGTTGACCTATTTACATCAATAGGGTGAATGATAGTATCTACAAATCCAACTGCTCCAAACTGCGTCTAGACGAGGGGAGAAGTTTTGTTCCTGAAACAGCTGCGAAATTTAGGCAATAAAGTTTGAATATTGGACGTTTGGTTAGGGGGTTATGGAAGATTGGTCATCGCGGGAATCTAATGGCGACATGCTGATTCGATCGGCTCCTTTTTTTCAGGGGTTGCCTGAGGATGCTGTGGAGCGGGCTGTTTGCCATATGGTGACCCGCAGTCATCCCCCTAATCAAGTGATTCTGCTGGAAAATGATTGGGGCACTTCGGTCTATTTCATTCTGAGTGGGTGGGTGAAAATTCGTACCTATAACCTCGACGGGAAGGAAGTTACCCTCAATATTTTGGGCAAGGGCGAACTATTTGGCGAAATGGCTCCCCTAGACGAAGTGCCCCGATCGACCGATGTAATCACCCTGGCTCCTACGTTGATTGGCAATATGCCCGCCCAGGATTTTGTGAACTTGCTGAATACCGAACCCCAAGCGGGGATCCGCCTTGCTCAACTAATGGCACGGCGACTGCGGCAGGTCAATCGGCGACTGCGACTGCGCGAGTCAGATAGCACTTCGCGGGTGGCGGATGTGTTGCTCTTTTTGGCTGAGGGGCAAGGGATCAAGGTCGCGGGTGGCATTGAAGTCCCCAACCTTCCCCACCGAGAATTGAGTAGCTTAAGTGGATTGGCGCGGGAAACAGTGACACGGGTTCTGAGCAAGCTAGAGAAAAAAGAGCTCATTCTGCGCGAGCGGGAGGTCATGCGAATTCCAGACACCCATGCCTTGGAACGACTAATGCTGTAAAGGCGAATGCTGTTACCAGCATCAGTTGCCCTACCCACACTAAACGCGAGCGGGTTCCAATTCCAAAATTGGAACTAATTTGAGTCGGTACTCTGTTTCAAAACTAGGTTTCTTGTAGGTTAAGCTCCACAGTTCTAGGGCGCAGTCATCGTTAGGCTGGTCGGGGCTGATAAAGAGGCGCATTTCCTGCCGTTCTGTCAAAATTTGACACCGCACGGATTTGACAGAGCCAATTTGTCGCCGATCGAGGGCAACGGCAAGGCGCAACAGGGGATGCAGTTGCTCGACCACACGGCGATGTTTTTTGCTGGTTAGGTTGCGGTAGGTGTCATGTTTCTTTTTGGGCGAGTTTTTGCGGTGATAGCGGGCGAGATTGGCGATCGTTTCCAATTCCATTTCGTTGTAACCCAGTAGATCGGCATGACGAATCAGGTAATAGGAATGCTTGTGGTGGGCATCATGGCTAACGTGGTGACCGCAGTTATGCAAAATAGCCGCTGCCCAAAGCAATTCCCGTTCTTCGGATCCCCACTGGTGCAATTGCCCTTGGGTTTGGTCAAAAAGAGCTAGGGCAAACTTTGCCACCCGTTCGCTATAGGGTAAGTTGACTTGATACTTTTGCGCCGTTTTGTAGATACTGCGTTGCCGGACAGACCCTTGATAGCGCAGCCGATCTTCAATCAACCCATGGGTAATCATCCAATCGACGACAACCCCTTCCCGCAGAGATCGTTCACAAATGGTGATATTTTCGGATCCAAGCAACGTCATGGCCTCTTGCAGTACCAAGCCACCTGCCAGGATAATTTCCGCCCGTCGTTCAGACATCCCTGGAATCGTAATCCGTTCTGCAAACTTCATCCGGCGCAGACGATTTAGCCAATCCCGTAAATCTGCCAGACTCATTTGGTAGCCATTCAGCGGATTGGGCACGGTACCAAATTTTTCCCGCGCATGGAGCGTGGCTAGGGCTTCGATCGTCCCCGAGGTGCCCACCATTTTAATAGTTTCACCCGGTTTAATTTGGGCTTGAATTTCTTCGATCGGACGTTCCAGCATCCCCCGAATATAGGCTTGCAGGGCGAGGAATTCCGTTGAGTTAATGGGATCCGTTGAGATGAAATCGGCGGTCAAGCGCACAGCTCCCACCTTGGTGCTGCTCAAACTCCGGGGTTCGTGGCCATCGCCTAAGATCAGTTCTGTGGAACCTCCACCAATATCAATAATGACGTGGGGCTGAGCATTGAGCGCCATACCAGAAAGAACGCCTAGGTAAATTCGGCGAGCTTCCTCGGGGCCAGAAATTAAGTTAATCCAAAGCCCTAGTGTTTTTTCAACCGTCTGCAGAAATTCCTGTCCATTGGGAGCTTCCCGCACTGCACTGGTGGCAACGGCAATAATTTCATCTGCGTGGAGGCTCGTGGCGATGTCCTGACACCGTTTCAGCGCTGTGATTGCTCGCTCCATGGCCACCGGCGTGAGATTGCCTGTGAGCTTGTCCCGATCGCCGAGTCGCACAGTCGATTTATCACGGGCCACGATCGTAAAGGCTGGGATGGCAGGTTGCACCTTGACCACCACCATGTGAATCGAGTTAGTGCCTACATCAATGGAGGCCAGAATGTAATCCCGATCGTTGGACAAATCAGAAGGCATAACAGTTGGGGTCAAAGGCTGGGTTGAATTCACCATAGCTACCACAGCGGCAACAGGAAGAAAGGGGGCAGAATGGATGCAAGAAAACTAGAGCGAGAGATCGCAGGCAATCGTTCGCAGACAGGATCGCAAACAATGGCTGCTCACAGGTATCTTACTGGCTTCTCCGATTTTTTTGATCAGATAAAGGATAGCTTTTGAGGCAGGCCCCCCTTGTTTCACAACAAAACGCCCCCTACCATAATTCCAGTTTGGTAACGCCTCACTCCTCAGCCCCTCACTCCTCCAACTAGTGCTTCAGCGATTGCTCAGGCCAGGATTCAGCGACTAGGTGGGTTGATTAGGTGAATTCGTTTCCCTTTGTCTTGTACTTTTGAATGGCTATTTATGGCTATGTTTCACGATCGCCCATCCCAGACTGCCCCTGTAGAACCCACTTGGTGGACGATTGTTCGTTTGCTGCGCTGGGACAAGCCGGAAGGACGACTCATTCTGATGCTGCCTGCGCTCTGGGCCGTGTTCTTAGCGACACGGGGCTATCCTTCTGCTCTACTGGTAGGAATTATCATTTTGGGATCCATGGCTACCAGTGCCGCAGGATGTGTGGTTAATGACCTCTGGGATCGCAACATTGATCCGCAGGTGGAACGCACCAAAAATCGCCCCTTAGCCTCCCGCGCCCTTTCCATTCAGGTGGGCATCGGCGTTATGCTTGTGGGATTTCTCTGCGCCTATGGGTTGGCACTTGTGTTGAATCCGTTAACCTTTTGGATCTGTGTGGCAGCGGTACCCGTGATTGTGCTCTACCCCGCCATGAAACGGGTGTTTCCAGTACCGCAATTGGTGCT
This sequence comes from Alkalinema pantanalense CENA528, assembly GCF_050753345.1. Classification (NCBI taxonomy): domain Bacteria; kingdom Bacillati; phylum Cyanobacteriota; class Cyanophyceae; order Leptolyngbyales; family Leptolyngbyaceae; genus Alkalinema; species Alkalinema pantanalense. The sequence continues at coordinate 57,748 of NZ_JBLZFX010000029.1, forward strand.
GTCGATCGCTTGGGGCTTTGCGGTCTTGATTAGCTGGAGTGCTGTCAGTTGTGGTGTAGTTCCCAGTGCAACGGCTTGCTTAGGACAGGAAACCTGGTTGCTATGGGGCGCAACGGTGTGCTGGACGATGGGCTTTGATACGGTCTACGCAATGTCCGATCGGGAGGATGATCGCAAATTAGGGGTCAATTCCAGTGCTCTCTTTTTTGGCACCTATGCCCCCCAAGCGATCGCAGTCTTTTACGTTGCAACAACGGTCATTCTGGGCAAATTGGGCCAGGTGATGCAACTGGGTTGGCCGTTTTGGGCAAGTTTAGCGATCGCGGCGATCGCTTGGGCTTGGCAATCGGTGAAATTAACCCAACTGCGCATTCCCCATCCGTTCTACGCCGCTGCCTTCAAGCAAAATGTGGGTATTGGCTTTATTTTGTTGGCGGGGATGATTGCGGGGGTCTGGTGGAACGGATAGTCAAGCCCCACCAAGCAAGCCACACCCGTCACCACCTTTGCCTATCAATTCATTCGCCTATTAATTTTCGCCTATCAATTAATGTAGTAATCGCGGGTTCCTTTAGCGTCGATCGCCTCCCCGATCCGTTGCAGCGCGTGGACGTAGGCCGCCGTTCGCATGGAAATTTTCTGGCGTTGGGCGACCTCCCAAATACGCTCTGTTTCCTCAATCATTCTGCGTTGAAGGCTTTGGTTGACTTCGCCTAACGACCAATACATGCCATTGCGGTTCTGCACCCACTCAAAGTAACTCACCGTCACCCCTCCCGCATTGACCAGAATATCGGGAAACACCTGAATCCCTTTAGCTTCCAGGATGGCATCCGCCTGGGACGTAATGGGGCCGTTTGCGACTTCAAAAATGAATTTCGCCCGGATTAGATCGGCATTGTTCACTGTAATTTGTTTCTCCAATGCAGCGGGAATCAAAACATCTACATCAAGGGTCAGGAGTTCCTCATTACTAATCACATCATGGGCAGTGAAGTTACACACGCTCCCATCACAATATACCGCTTGCAACTTACGTGTTGATTCCTTCAATTGCCGTAGCGTTGGGATATCTAATCCCGTTTTGGCATACAGTCCCCCTTGGGAATCGCTAATAGCAACGACTTGATACCCGGCCTGGTAGAGAAATTCTGCTAGAGCAGCGCCTGCATTGCCAAAGCCTTGAATCGCCACTGTTGTATTTTTGGGGCTCCGATCGAGCTTAGGAAGCAGGGTTTGAATCACAAAGAATGCGCCTAAGGCCGTGGCATCTTCCCGACCTAAGCTGCCTCCAAGGGCGATCGGTTTTCCAGTAACGACCCCAGGGCTATAGTGACGTTTAATGGTGCTATATTCGTCCATCATCCAACCCATGACCATTGCGTTGGTGTAGACATCAGGGGCCAGAATGTCTGTGTCCACACCAATAAAGTCCGCGATCGCACTAATGTAGCCTCGGCTCAACCGTTCCAATTCCATCTTAGACAGCACTTTGGGATTGACGGTAATCCCCCCCTTGGCCCCCCCGAAGGGAAGATTTAATGCAGCACACTTAAAGGTCATCCAAAAAGCCAGGGTTTGCACTTCGTCCAAGTTGACATTCGGGTGATAACGTACTCCCCCCTTTCCTGGCCCCCGAGTATCGTCATAGCGCACCCGATGGCCTTGAAACACCTGTAGCGAACCGTCATCCATGCGCACCGGAATGGAAACGCTGAGGCTGGCTTTGGGGTATTGGAGCGACTGAATGGCATCTTCTGAGATAGTTGCGTACTTGAGGGCTAGATTTAAACGTTGGCTGGCATCGGACAGCAAAGAAGTGGGAGGGGTTACCATTTGATTCATACCAGGTTCCTCTGAGGGGAAAGACTATCAAAGCCATGGCGCGATCGGGATTTGATGGGGGGCCCAGAGCCACGGTAAACAGTTGAAAGAGCACCAAGTTAGCAGGCTGATGGTGCTTGTGCGCAATCTAGAGAAGCAAGCGAGCGAGGGATTCAGATGTCACAAGGGGTACAGCCACCAGTACGGGAATCAGGAATAATCTCAATATTCCACATTTGCTAGTGTCAATGTAGGTCACGATCGCCCCAGCGTTGTCAACCATGCCACTCTAGGGAATAATTTATGCCGACTGGATGCCAGCAAGCGTTTTTCATTCATTGATTGAAGGGGGTTTTGGATCAATCATAGAAAGACAGCGATCGACTTGTCACACTGAAATAACAAATCTTGAGTCTATGAAATAATTTTCACCTTTCTAGAAAAAATGCCACACTTAACAGGGATAGAGCAAAATGCGTGAATCCCCTGCATTGTTTAGGACTGCGAGTTAGGACTGCTATAGATTCTATTCAACCTTGATATATCCGATTGAACCGTCCTCCTAAATTTCTATGGTCGCCACTAAGATAACCGCTGAAATTGTTGAAATTGTTGAGCTATTGAAGTTGAGCTATTGAATCAGATCCTACTCCTACCCTTGAGGGTTGGGCCGCAACTCAACTAACGCAAGACTATTGCTGATTCAACTATTTTTGATTCTTTATCCGATTTCCCATGATTGAAGTTATCCTAGCCGTTCTTTCCGTTTCCGCAGCGGCAGGGCTTCGGATAGCACTCCCTCTATTAATGATTGGGCTATTGTCCGGCCCCCAACTCTGGCAACAAGTGCCTCTGCTCTCAGCAATGTCCCCTGCTGTGGTTCTAGGCATCTTGGTCAGCTGGTCATGCTTTGAGTTATTTGCATCTAAGGATCGAGTGGGTATTCGGCTAGTTCAAATTCTCCAGTTATTCTGTAGCCCGATCGTGGGTAGCATCATGGGTGTGGCGATCGCTCGGGCGATGGATGCACCTGCCGATTTAGTGGCCCTGTTGGGAGTAGTCAGTGGCTTACTCGCTTTGGTTCTACAACTGGTGCAAGTGGGTTGGTTCTATCGCTTGCGGAATGGCATTCCTGTTTGGATTTTGTTGATCCAGGATTTCCTTTGTATTGCGCTGGTTTTGTTCGCCTTAGATGCTCCGAAGCAGGGCGGATTGATTGCCATGCTGCTGCTCTGGTTTGCCATTCGGAGTTCCAAGGCATGGCGGGATTGGTATCGTGCCCAGGCCAAGCCTCGCAATCGATTCCAGCCTCGCTACGGAAAGCAAGACCCCGATTAGGATCTCTCAATTAGGCTAAGAGATCCTAACTAGGCAACAGCCTTTACTAGGCAACAGTCTTGGCTACAGCAGGCCCACGGCGTGTAATGGTCCACGACCAATCAGTAATTCCGCCAACAGCGCTAAAATTCCCAGCATCGCCAGACGACCATTCCACACTTCGGCGGAAGTGGTCAGCCCCCATTCCCAACGCTCCTGGGGATAGAGCTTGGTATCTTCCGAGGGCTGCACGGTTTCCGCGAACAAGATGGGCCGATCGTGCAAGGCTTTTTGCACCAGATCAGCTAAAGCTTGAATAAACGTAGGATCCGTATCCAGAGCCGGAACGCGGGAGAAAACTTCAATTCCAGCTTCTTCAGCCACTTCGCGGTATTCCTGGTCAATTTCTTCCAGGGTTTCAATGTGCTCGGACACAAAGCTGATGGGCACCACCACCAACTCTTTCACCCCTTTCTCTGCCAATTCTTGGATTGCTTCATCGGTGTAGGGTTTGAGCCATTCCACCGGGCCAACTCGACTTTGGTAAGCCAGGGTGTAGTCATTCGATCGGCCTAGGGTTTTCATAATCAACCCGGCGCAGGCTTCGATTTCCTTTTGGTAGGGATCCCCTGCTTCTTCCACATAGCTGACGGGAACCCCGTGAGCGCTGAAAAATACATGGCCCTGGCCAGGATCCGGCAGGCTATCAATTCGCTGAGCAATCAGCTTGGCCATCGATTGTAAATAACCTGGATGGTCATACCAAGAGGGAATCACGGTATAGGGAATCTTTTGTAGATCCGGATCAATATTCCACATGCGCTCCAGCACCCGGAAGCTAGAGCCACTGGTACTGATGGAGAATTGGGGATAGAGGGGCAGAATCACCAGACGCTCGGGTTTATCCCGTTTAATGCGAGCGATCGCCTCTTCGGTAAAGGGATGCCAATAGCGCATACCGATGTAGACGGTGACTTCTTGGCCCGACTGGTTGAGCAAGGTTTCCAAGTCTTTGGCCTGAGCTTCGGTAATGCGCCGCAGGGGAGACCCACCGCCAATCTTTTTATAATTTTCTTGAGATTTCTTTGCACGCAAGGTGGAGATTAGCCATGCCAAGGGGCTTTGGAGCCAGGGAACGGGCAGGCGAATAATCTCTGGATCAGAAAATAGATTATAGAGAAAAGGCCGCACATCTTCTAGGCGATCTGGCCCTCCCAAATTCAGCAATAAAACGCCGATTCGCCCCATAGCAATGTCTCGCCCCTTAGTTTAAGTCTCAGGTTTGTAAATGATTTTAACATTCTCCATTCGTCGAGGCTTGGGTTTTACAGGTGCTCTGATAAAAAGCAGATCCGAATCAAACCTTGCGCCGTTGAACGATCGAGGTTGAACGATTGATAATGACCGTGTGACATTAACTTTGCTTATCATGCCATCGATACAAATATCAAACTTAGTTGACATTTCTTTGCATTAGCGACTAATTTACGATCGTAATCTTTAGGAAATAATGGCCGAATTTGACGCTCTAGATAGCAAAATCACCCAATTGAATCTACGCCTCAAGATGGCACGCTTAGGGGTGCAAATCGAACGGCGGGGCACCAAGTTAAATCTACGGGGAACCTTTCCGCCCCGCCCCGGCTGTGGACGACTCCGCCCCTACCAACAGCGGTTGAGCTTGGGGCTACCTGCGACACCAGCGGGTCTGAAGCAAATTGAGCAGGAAGCCAAAATTATTGCGGCTCAGTTAATCCAGAAGAGTTTCGATTGGCGGGATTATTTGACGATCGAAGCGGGCAAACGGCTCAGTCAATTGGATCTGGCTGAGCAGATCCAAGCCTTTGAACGGCAATTTTTCACTGCGAACGATCGACTTAGCAAGCCCGCTGCGACTAAAACGACCTGGAATTCGGCCTATGCGCCCTATCTGCGCAAGTTGGAAGCCATGGCCCAGGAGCACCCCCAATTCACGTTGCCGGAGTTAATTTACAAAACGGTTCATAGCACGGCGCTCCAGTCTCGCAGTCGGCAGGTCTGCTGCACAGCATTATCAGCCTTTGCGGAATTCCTGAATCTGGAATTGCCCACGGAGCTAAAAACCTTAGCTGGCAACTATAACAACAGTCGCACCCAAGCCCGGAATTTACCTAGTGATGAGGCGATCGTGCAAGCTTGGGCCGCCATTCCCAATCCCGCATGGCAGTTTGTCTACGGCGTGATGGCAACCTTTGGGCTACGGAACCATGAGGTCTTTTTCTGCGATTACAGCCTCCTCCAGCAGGGGGAAAACAGCATTCAGGTGCTGGACACGACAAAAACTGGAAGCCATGAGGTCTGGGCCTTCTATCCGGAATGGATTGAGGAATTTAACCTGCGATCGCTTCACCTACCGGACATCACGACAGATCTGACGCAAACCACCCTACAACGGGTCGGGCAACGGGTAACCGCCCAGTTTCGGCGTTATGGGGTGCCCTTTTCGCCCTACGATCTGCGCCATGCCTGGGCCGTGCGGACGATTCACTTTGGCTTGCCGGATACCGTCGCCGCGAAGATGATGGGCCATTCCGTTGCTGTCCATACCCGCACCTATCACCAATGGATCACCCGCCGCGATCAACAGGCCGCCGTTGAAGCCGCGATCGCCAAGAACCAACGCTCTGCTCCCAGCTTATCCAAGTTGTAAGCAACCCAGATCCTGTAGCCACTCAATAAATTCATTCAATAAATGAATATAAAACAAACGGAAATGCAAAGGAAAGGAGACAATAATATAAGCATTTAGATCAATCGTTATGGCAACAATTTTACGGGATTGGAGTTATCGCTATCAGTGGCTCTACGATGGCATTTCTCGGATTGCAGCGTTAACCGTTGGGGGGGAAGCCCGCTTTCGCCAGTTGGCGTTGGAGGGGATTGAGATTACGCCGGAATCAACGGTACTGGATTTGTGCTGTGGTTGCGGCCAAACGACACAGTTTTTAGTGCGGCGATCGCGCCATGTGACGGGGTTGGATGCCTCGCCGTTTTCGATTCAACGGGCGCAACGCAATGTGCCGGAAGCAACCTATGTGGAAGCCTTTGCGGAGGAAATGCCCTTTGCGGACGCCACCTTTGACATTGTGCACACCAGCGCTGCCATGCATGAAATGACACCGAAGAATTTGCAGCGGATCTTTCAAGAAGCCTATCGCATACTGAAGCCGGGGGGCTATTTTCTAATTGCAGATTTCCATCGCCCCCAAGCTTGGATGATGCCGGGTATTGCGCTATTTTTTGGTTTATTTGAAACGGAAACCGCTTGGCAATTGTTAGATCTGGATTTAGTGCAAATGCTTCAAAAAGTTGGGTTTACTCACTGCGATCGCAGACTATATGCAGGCGATAGTTTACAAGTCCTGCAGGCTCATAAGTAATCCCAGTAACATCAAACTAAATATTCACAAGATAATACTTAGGATGATACTTGAAAGCATTCTGCTTAAAATTTAGCTAGTTAGCCAATTATCAATAGTCCGGACAATTTTAGCGAGGCAGGAGTGGACAGAGAAGCTATCCATCGGATAGGGTGCAAATTAATCCAAAACGCACCGGATGGATAGCCATATGGAAAATATTGTAC
>NZ_JBLZFX010000030.1:0-64490 GCF_050753345.1 Alkalinema pantanalense CENA528
GTCGCATTCGGGGCTATTTATCCACCTTGCGCAAGCAGAATATCAATCTTTTAGACGCTCTCGTTGGATTGTTCTCGGGCAATCCTGTGTCGCTTAAACCACAGCCTGAGTAGTTACAAAGATCGAGACAATGCTATTTGAGAAGCTATTCAAATAGCAGCGATTCAACCCAAATTTAAACCGAACAATTGTGGAATCTCTGTTGGAGTGGTTACAATCCAGTCCGCGCCTTGGGCTTGCAATTCCTGGAGGGAACCGTAACCATAGGTGACACCAATCGTCGCCACCTGATTGAGTTTCGCGCCAATAATGTCATGTTCTCGATCGCCGATCATGACAGTTGTAGTGGCTGACAGATTTTCTGTCTGGAGAATATACCGAATCAAATCCCCCTTTTCGCTACGGGTACCATCGAACTCACTGCCATAAACCCGATCGAAGAGCGATGATATCGAAAAATAGCTAATGATCTGATTTGCATAAACCTGCGGTTTTGAGGTTGCAACAAATGTACGATAGCCTGCGACTCGAAAAGCTTTGAGGATTTCTGGAATCTGAGGATACAAAGTACTTTCAAACATTCCTAAGGTGGAATATCGTTGACGATATAAAGTCAGCGCTTGCTGAATGAGGCTGTCTTCAAAACAATGATGACCCTCTACAGGCTCGTATCTCTTAAGTAATCGGGCAAAGCTCCGGTGTAATGGTGGCCCGACGCACCAACGTAGGGCTTCAGGATCAGGAACTGCATATCCCATCTCCGATAGAGCATATTGAATAGACCGGACGATACCTGGTTTGGCATCTGTCAATGTCCCGTCTAGATCAAATAAAATCGCACTAGGCATGGATTAGCCCGCTGAATGAGGTTGCACCGATCGTCGGCGTCTTTGATTATTTTAATTTATTAGCTTGAACAGAAAGACTATTTGCCTTTATTGAATCAAGTGCTTATCGTAAAAGTAGTCAGGATATATCTGAAAATCTTAACTCGGTGCAAATCATGTTTGACTCTATATTCAACACTTTAAACAAGCAGCAATATCAACAAGGTCAGCACGATCGAGATGCTGGGCTATTGCCCCAAAGTGAACATTCTAGCTATCTTGAAGGGTATCTCAAAGGCCGGCCAGAAGGACTGGATGGGATTATTCAGTATTTTCCGACCGTTGATTTCTACCTCAAATGGAAATTTAACCAAGTAGCACCACCATTCGCCTAAGTTGGGCTTAGTCAAAAGATGGTGCTTGATGCATCGGCTATCTAGAAAAATAAGCTATCTAGACGAGTGCTGCCTCCGCCTGATCCGCTGAGTTTTCAGCGGATTGCTGGAGTGCTTTAGGTAAGCTACTATTGAATACCGAACCTTCCACAACTTCCGACTTGAAACCATTAGGCCCAACGGGAATATCACCCGTGATGGTCGTGCGGTAAAGCACACGCTCAACGTCGATATGGTCGAGATCTTGGGGAGCTAAGTGCGCTGTGGCACGGTTATCCCAAAAGGCAATGTCACCATTGTTCCAGCGGAAGCGGGTGGTGTAGGCTGGTTTGGTGATTTGATTGAAGAACAGCTCCAGCAAGAGCTCACTTTCTTGGCGCGAGACATCAAGAATCCGCGCTGTAAAGCCAGGATTGACGAATAAAGCTCGTTCACCGGTTTCTGGATGCACCCGGACAACGGGATGAATGGAGACAAGGGGATTTTTGCCAATCCGTTCGGCAAATTGACTGTTCGGCGGAATATTGTAGCGAGCACCAAACCGATGCTCTGCTTTTAAGTTATCTGCTAATTCCCGTAGGGGTGCCGATAATCCTTCATAGGCCGCAACCAAGTTCGTCCAGGTGGTATCCCCCCCAGATTCTGGCACATTGACAGCGCGTAAAATTGAACCCGCCGGTGGATTAACTGCTGCGGTCACATCCGTATGCCACTGGTTTTCGTAGCTGGTGCGCCGCAATCCATAGCGCTGTTCAAAACGGCTACGATCGATCGGTAGAATTTGCTCAAATCCTTCGGGCGGCTCATCTTCGTGGGGGTGAGCATAGGTCACTTCACCAAACCGAGAGGTAAAGGCAATTTGTCCCGCATGATCAAGATTTTGGTTTCGGAAAAATACCACTTTCCATTGCAATAAAGCCTGTCGGATTTCTCCAATGACTTCATCACTCAATTGCGCAGATAGATCAATTCCCTCAATTTCTGCGCCTGTAAAACCAGAGGTAGGCTTCACTTTAATATGGTTGTAGCTCATACCCAATTCTCCCAATTCTCAACTGTATGGTGGCTAGAGTAATGGCAGTGAGTCCACCGTTACTTCATCTCGACTACTTCATCTTGACAACTCATTCCCAAGCATTCACCCTTGATTGATGTGATGTAATCCCAAGAAGATTACTCTCTAGAAAATTGCTCTCCAGATTCATTCCTATACTGTTGAAACAATTTAATTCTAGCTACTCAGAACTAAATCAAACAATTGATTTAGAGTGTTTACCGAGAAATATTAGCCAATCCCTTAGTCAATGTTTCTTGCAATCAAAACTCTATGCAATCAGAAACCATTTCTACTAGGATGGCAATTGCGAAAATAGTACGTAAAAAGCTTGTGTGGACTCGTTGAGGCAAGTCTAGCGCAGTCCCATTAGAAAAGCAGGTAGCTACTATCACATTTTCCAGAAAGCAATGGATTTAGTTAATCACATTGATCACTTGGCAGATGGCATTGGGAATCTAGATTTTGAAGACGGACTGGAATGTATTTTTCTTGTATATAGTTTTATTTGGCATTTACCACAGAGGACTTGAGTTCGGTCTTAATCCACACCGTGATCTGGGAGATCTGTGAAGAAAACCAAATCGCGCCCAAGATACAGACAGCACCACATATCATGAGTGCCATCGGTGCATTCATCGCTTGCGCCATACCCCCTGCGATCAAATTTCCAAAGGGCATCATTCCTACCATTGCCAAGGCATAAAAACTCATGACACGCCCTCGTTTATCATCAGCAACTAAGGTTTGAATAATCGTATTGCTACTCGTGATTTGCAGGATGCTGAACCCACCCACCAACGTCAATAGCACCAAAGATAAACTCAACTCTCGGGAAAGGGCAAAGGCAATCAAGCTGAGACCGATCGCTGCTTGGCCAACCATAACTAATCTCTCAAGTCCCAAAATTCCCCGTCGCATACTGAGATAAATACAAGCCAGTAAAGATCCAACGGGGGCAGCGGTACCTAGGGCAGCCATCGTACTCGCATTCCCCTGTAAGACCTCAGCCGCCACCACCGGCATGAGGGCAATATGGGACATGCCCATCATGCTTTTCAAAGCAAGCAGTAACAAGATGGCACGAATTGGCCGTATTGAGTGGACATATTCCAACCCTTCCCGGAGCTTCTGCCAGGTTTCTTGGAGATTCGTTTGCTGGGGTTCTACCTGCGCTGGCATATCCATCGCTTTGAGGGTCACGATCGCAGCTAGATAGGTCAATGTGTCGTAAAGAAAGCAAAACTTGACCCCAACGCTAGCAATGAGAATGCCACCGATCGCAGGCCCTAAGACCAGTGAGGAACTTAACATGACTGAATTAAGCGCAATTGCGTTACTCCAGTCCGATCGTTCATCTACCGTCTCCGTCACGATCGTATGCCGCACCGGCATATCCAACCCCTTCAATAGGCCATTGAGAATACTCAGAATCAACAATGACTCAAAGCGAATCATATCTAGAAACGTCAAAACGGTCAGCGTCATCGATACGCTAATTCCCAACACCTGAACCAGCATTAGGAGATCTCGCCGACTCCACCGATCGGCCAACACCCCTGAAAATGGAATCAACAACAGGGTGGGCAAAAATTGTAAAAATCCCGCTAAACCAAGTAACCACGAAGATTTAGTCAGGTCATACATCAACCAGGGAATCGTTAACTGCTGGGTCATAAAGGTACCCGACATCGACAGCAGTTGCCCGCCAAACAACAACCGAAAGTTACGCCATTTGAGGGCGGGTAAGCGCTGGTAAAGCGTTTTGCTGACTCGATCTCCTAGTTGCTCGTAGTACTGCATGAAAATTTACTTCGTTTAACTAACTATTTGATTATCTAATAATAATTCAGAATATGCTAGTCAACGGAAGCATAAGAAAGCCTAAAAAATCTTGCGATCGTAGTTACATACAAACAATCGCAAGATCTTGTGTCAACCTATTTATTTGGCATCAGATTGTCATAGATATTCAGACTAACGTTTCATCTTACTAAACTGAAACGACATATCCTCCTGAGCCTGGGGAGTTTGTCCTTTAGACCAACCGATATCGCGACGGTAGCTCCCGAGCAATCCAGAAGCGATCAGTTGCGCTTCATCCACAAAGGGCAAAGGTTCCACTTCCGGCGAAACATAGAGCGCATCAACCGGACAGTACAACTCGCACATAAAGCAAGTTTGGCAATCACTTTGCCGTGCAATTTTAGGAGGGGCATCCGGCACCGCATCAAACACATTGGTCGGACAAGCACTCACACACAAATTGCAATTAACGCAGCGAGCATTGCTTACAAGTTCAATCATTGCAGAACTAGCTCCTTCTCAACATTCGCAGCAGGTTGTTCGATCGCAGCAGACTTCACCCACACGTGATCCAATCCACCACTAATCACGTAGTGATGTTGCTTGGGATCTTGTTCGGGATAGTCCGATCGCTTGTGCATTCCCCGAGATTCAGTCCGGTGTAATCCACTGTTGTACATCCACCGTGCGGTGGCGACCATGGAAGCAGCTTCCCGCGATCGTAGAAGATTCGAGGTCGCTGGTGCACTATTGCGGATTTCTTTCCACAGCGTATCCAAACGACCCAATGAATCTGACAAAACTGATGCCGTGCGAAAGAAGTTACGATCGTAGGGGAACACCTCCGCTTGCGTTGCTGCAACCACTTCATCCGGTGAAACGCTCTGTTTACTTTCTCCCCGCAGTCCCGCCTGACCTAATCCTTGTAGCGATCGCTGATGTGCCCTATCCCCTAAGCTTTGTGCATAATCCGCCGCCGCTTCTCCTGCCCAACGTCCCGAAGAAATCGCCCAAGCCGCATTGTGGCTCCCCCCTCCGGTAAATCCACCACAAATCAGTTCTCGGGTCGCGGCATCACCAGACGCATACAGCCCCGGAACGGAAGTTGCGCAGGTCGAATCCACAATCCGCAACCCTCCAGTTCCCCGCACCGTTCCTTCTAAGCGCAACGTAACTGGAAACAGTTGTGTAAACGGATCGATCCCCATCCGATTAAACGGTAAAAAGAAATTCGGCTGCGCTCTTCGCATCCAAGCTTTGACCTCTTCTGTAATACCCTCTTGATCCAATCGAGCGTAGACAGGTTGGCTCATCAATGTTTTAGCAATGATGCCGCGACCGCGATGCGATCCCGCTCCTTCGATCGGCGTTCCATCTTCATAGTAGAAGTTTGCCCATGAGTAGAACCGTCCCTTGGTTACGGAGGAAAACGCAGGTGACAGTCCATAGGCATTCGAGAACTCCATCCCCGAGAATTCGGCTCCCGCTTCTGCCGCCATCAAGTAGCCATCGCCCGTTAGCACATTACAACCGAGGGCTTTGCTGAGAAAAGCGCATCCCCCCGTTGCAATCACCACAGCTCCCGCTTTGACAATCCACTGTTCTCCCGTTTGGCGTTGAATTCCCGAGGCTCCTGCCACTCTGCCTTCTGCATCGACAAGCAGTTCCAATGCTGGACTGTGATCCAAAATTTCTACTCCGGCTCGGCGGATTTTTTTCCGCATTAGGCGCATATATTCTGGCCCCTGGATCGACTGGCGCTGGGACACACCATTCTCATCGATCGGGAAAGGATAGCCCCACTCTGCGACTAGGTTAATGTTCTCAAAGGTTTGATCGAGAACCCGTTCCATCCACTGTCGATTCGCAAGAAACCCGCCCAAGGCTTCTCTACTGGCCATCGCTTGCTCTCGCAACTCTGAATCGGGTTGAACATACCAGACCCCATTGCCCGCAGGTGCAGAAGATCCACTCGTGCCACAGTAGCCCTTATCCACCAAGATAACTTTCGCACCTTGAGATGCCGCCCCCCAGGCCACCCAAGTCCCTGATAATCCACCGCCAATCACAAGGACATCCGTTTTTAGAGTGAGCACGTCATTTTGAGGACTGCTAGGATCGATGAATTGAGTAGTCATAGGAATGTCTCCTTAACAACTAATATTGAAGATCTGTTGGCTGTCACACCCACGGTGTTATCCAGTGTGGAGTCTGCATTGACTGATTCCGTTGTTGGGCGTTACGGAATGTAATGACCGTCAAAATCGTAATCACTGTTAGATAAATTCGTTGTAACCATAGGTTACTTAACTTAAGGGACAGTTGCCCACCAATCAGCCCCCCAACAAACATCGCAAGACTTAAAACTAGGCCCAAGCTATAATCAATGATTCCCTGATGGGCAAAAATCGCGGTGGCAATCAACGAGGAAAAAATATTGATCAGTTTAGTCGTCGCGATCGCTTGAATCAATGTCATCCGAAAGAGCAAGACATAAGCTGCTGTCAGTAAGGTGATATAGCCGCCGCTAAAAAAACCTCCATAAACACCTAGGATAAAGGTAGCCACATAACCTAAAAGCTCTGCCATTCTTGGAGGCTTGCCTTCCGCTGGAACTAGTCCAGCATCTTTATTCACGAATGAAAATATTGCGACCGCCGCCATTACGATCGAAATAATCAGCGGCACAGATCGGGATGGAACAATTAGGACAAGCAATGCCCCCAAGACTGAGCTGATTAAAGTTAATGTTATCAGCAATGGCAATCGTTTTGCATCAATAATTCCTTTACCGATAAAAGGTAATGTAGCACCAAAACTCATCACCGTCAGTCCCAACATATTAGTAGCAATAGCAACATGGGGCTCAATCCCAAATGCCAACATCACTGGAACCGTAATCAAAGAGGTGCTACCAGCAATCACACTAATAATACTAGCGGCCAAGAAAATCGCAGTTAGGATCAGGATCTGAAGTAAGGACATCGCTACATTGTTCCCCCATGCTCAAAGGTGAGGTTCCTAGTATATTTTCTACTTGCTATGTTTACTGATTGGAGGGTGATGGAGACTAGGGTAAAGATGCACTGAGTTGGTTACAAGAAGCGATCTCCGTTACGGGAGACGCATTGACCGTAGGGGTTCCACATTGACGGCCAACTTGTTACCCAACCATAGGGCATGGTCAGTGTGATCGGCGACGGGATCACTCGTGTTGGGATGAATGAGAATATCTAAACCCTCGTGGTGCAGCATCAGCCAAGGCACAATGGCACCGAATTGATCGGGCTGGAAGGCAACCTGATACATCCATTGCGTGTGAGGGCCGACCAACTTGTTATGCCAGCGCCCCAATTGCACTACAAAGCGATCGCTCAGGCCCTGTCGTACCCGTTCCGCCGCCTCACGAGTTGCTGTGTCATAGTAGACGTGGGCATGAAACCCTGTAATTTCGTCATCAAGCACTCGAACTTCATCGTTGGCATCTTCATATCCGTTCACAGTACTCATGGATCAACTTCTCAGGAGAAACGATGGCACGATCGTATCAAGTTCGTTGCGCCACACGAAATTCTGAATTTTTGGGCGGTTGAATAGCAACTTCGCCATGGGGGGTACCATCAGGCACCCAGTTGTAGGGAATCGGCTGTGCCCGGTAAACCCAATTGGTAGAGACCGTGCGATCGATGCCTAGTCGCTGGAGGTTGTAGTAGGGATTGATATATTCCCAAACAATCTCACCGGAGGGCGTAACCTGAAATAAACGCCCATTCATCCCTTCGTCGATGAGGGTATTGCCATTAGGTAAGCGTCGGGCACTGGAAATAAACGAACTATAAAAGCCCCAAATTGGCTGATCCGAATCGATGCCGGTATATTGCCAAACGATCGTATTCGTTTGGGGATTAATTTCCAAAATTCGTGAGCCCAATTGGGCACTGAGGCGAGTGGGCGGAAATCCCGAAGGCCCTTCATTGTCAAACACCAGTAGATTTCCCGCACCGGGCAAGCCTTCAGGAATAATATGGGCATCGTGTTGGCCGCTGGTTTGATCCACAGGGCGGGGGGTCGTCAGGCTAAGCGTGGGTCGCAGCGCGTTATTGGTAATGGTCACGAGTCCCCCAGTTTTGTCATCGCCGATCGGATAATCGGGGCCAAGTCGCCAAACAATTTTGCCCGTTTGTTTATCAATAATGGCAATGAAACTGGCTTCGCGCGAGTCAATCACAATATTATCTGGCGCAAACCGCGAGTCTCCTGCATCGAACCATTTATTAGGCCCGATCGGTTTCATGTCATTAATGGTTAAAAAGCCCGATCCACGATCGCCCTTGCGATAGATTTGGCGGAGGAGGTCATGCCCCTCCGGTGATATGCCAAATTCATCAATGTGATCCCCAACGTTCCAGTTCCAAACGACTTGCCCCTCCTTCGTTACTTCAATAATGCTTTGATCGGAAATCGCTTGATCGCTCACGCCCGTCACCGGATGCTCGATCGTCACGACAATTAGGGTATTGCCATTGGGCAGACGACGGATGTCATGATTTTGACGAGCTTTGCCATTCGTTGCCTGATTACCCCAACGCCAAACAACGTTCCCGTCCCAATCCAGTTCACCGACTTCTTGATTGGCAAAAATATTGCCAAAGGGAGAGGTGCCATTTTGCAGTTGCACCAAGAGATGCCCTTTTTCTCCTCCGGTCTGGGCGGGATCGAGGATCTGCGGCGGGAAGCCAAATTTTTCCCAGCGATGGACTTCGTTCCCGTCCATGTCAATCAGGTGGGTGTTACCATCTGGGGCGCTGAACAACACATAGCTATTGTAGGCACGGGCCGGATCGTAGATCGTCGTGCCGGTAGGAAAAACACTGGGTAGCGCGATCGCCTCTCCTGCCGTACTACCAACCAGGACAAGCACAAGCAGCAACAGTACAAATGACCGCCAGATCAAGCTTTTTAGAGATGTCAATATTGAGTTCACTATATTAGAATCGCTCGTTATTTTGGATGTACGGTGTTCATGCATCAATGTTGGCTATCCTGATGAATGTATTTCACAACACTATCTTCCTCATTAGAATCAATCAGATGAGTGGCATAGCCTTTGAGTTCGGGAGTGGCATTTTGAACGGCGATCGCGCGATTTGCAATCTGAAACAGTTTGATGTCATTGTTGTGATCCCCAAAAACAACCAATTCATGATCATTCAGCCCATAGTATTTCCGCAACGTTTGCACGGCTTGAGCTTTCGTCGCTCTTTGGTCATGCACCGTTAGCCAATGCCATCCCGGCGAATACTGATTTTCATACAAATGGGTTTCGACGCGATCGCCGTAGGTGGCTTTGATGGCTAGTTCTAATTCAGTCAATACTGCGGCTTGATCAATAATGGTTAGACAAACAACCTGATCCCGAAAGGAATCCGTTAGATGGGTGATCGAGCGCAATCGTCGATCTTGACTCGATTTCCGATTTTCAATGTACCAACTCATCCCCCCATTGATAATGTCTTTGTAATACAGGCAGTCTTCAATACCATTAAAGGTAGAGACAAACGGCACACAATTAAACTGCCGAATCAGCGGGTAGAGATCTTTGACAATACTCGGTTCAATGGAGTTGATGATCTCATGGTGACCCGTTGCCAAGTCTGTAATAAACGCACCGTTAAATTCAACAATCGGTAAGGGCAAGCTCAATCCATCTAGTATAGGTTGCATAGAAACAACGCTCCGGGCACTGGCAACCGTGAACAATAACCCTTCCCGTAATAATTGCTGGAGGGTCTGTTGACTGAAGTCAGAGAGGACCGCAAGATTGGTGATTAGGGTTCCATCTAAATCGGAAACATAGAGTGTTTTTACCATCTCGAATCAACGCTCAGTTTTGAGTGGTAGAGGAGATTGAACGACAATGATCAACATCGGTTCTGTCCCAGTGTTTCTGATTTCATGTTCAATGGCTTTCGGGGCATGAATGAAAACTCCAGGCTGTACGGCTGCTATTTCATCTCCAATCACAACCTCTCCCACACCCTGGACGACATAGCAAATTTCATCATTCTGCGGATGATTGTGCCGAGCGTTAATCTGTCCCGGTTCTAGACAGTACAGACCAAACTGCAAAGAATCTGTATTGAAAATCGATCGCTTCACATAGCCATCAGGGTTAAACTGAGCAACTTGTTCCAAGGTTTTCAGACTACCTTGGCTGAATTGTTGAACGAACTCAGGTAAAACTGGGACTGTCTCAATACTCATCGGTTTCTCTAGGGTTTGATTGTTCCGAACATCAGTGAAATCTAGCTTAAAGATGGAATTGTCGCCTCGAAGAAGCGGTTGCTAGGACGGGCTAGTCCCAGATTCTCGCGCAGGGTTTTGCCTTCGTATTCCTTGCGGAAAATCCCTCGTCGCTGGAGTTCTGGCACCACTTGATCCACAAAGTCATTCAGTCCTTCCGGGATGAAAGGAAACATGATGTTGAAGCCATCAGATCCTTCTTCGGTTAACCATTGTTCCATCTCATCGGCGATCGTTTGGGGCGTACCGACAAAGGCTAATCCGCCGTAGCTACCAACCCGTTGGGCCAGTTGGCGAATGGTGAGATTTTCCCGTTGAGCCAGGGTGATCACTCGTTCCCGAGAACTTTTTCCAGCATTCGTTTCAGGAATTTCGGGCAAAGGGCCATCGGGATCGAAACCGGAAACGTCGTAGCCCAGGGCACTATTCAGACTGGCAATGCCACTATCGTAATGAACCAAGCTATCTAGCTGCGCCCGTTTGGCGATCGCGGCTTCTACCGTGTCCCCTACGATGACCAAAGCACCGGGCAGAATTTTAATACTATCGGGATCTCGCCCGATCGCCTTAGCACGGCCCTTGATATCAGCAAACAATGCTTTTCCGGCTTCCAGATGACTCGCAGGCGCAAACACAACTTCAGCAGTTTCGGCAGCAAGTTGTCGGCCTGCATTGGAAGCCCCCGCTTGCACAATCACAGGATGGCCCTGTACAGGTCTAGCAATATTTAACGGCCCCCGCACAGACAGATATTTACCTTGATGACCGAGAACATGAAGTTTAGCTGGATCGAAATAAATTCCCGACTCCACATCACGGATGAAGGCATCATCGGCAAAGGAATCCCACAGCCCCGTAACCACATCATAGAATTCCCGTGCCCGTGCATAGCGTTCGTCGTGCTCTAGGTCTTCTTCTAAACCAAAGTTGAGAGCAGCATCGGGATTTGCGGTGGTGACAATGTTCCAGCCTGCTCGCCCACGACTGATGTGATCTAGGGAGGCAAACCGACGGGCAATATGGAACGGTTCGTCGTAGGTGGTGGAGGCCGTCGCAATCAGCCCAATATGGTGAGTCACCGTGGAAAGGGCTGAAAGCAGGGTAAAAGGTTCAAAGGAAGTCACCGTATGACTGCGTTTGAGGGCATCGATCGGTATGTTCAGCAATGCCAAATGATCCGCCATGAAAAATGCGTCAAACTTGCCCTGCTCCAATTTTTGGATGAGTTGTTGAATGGCGGGAAAGTTAAAGTTCGCATCCGGCAAAGCCCCTGGATATCGCCATGCGCCAGTGTGGATACTGATGGGCCGCATAAATGCCCCCAACTTTAACTGTTTTGTTTGAGTCATACAGGCTTCCTCGTCGATCGCTCCAAGGACATTAGCCGTGGAACATTACCAAGTTTGGGTAGTGGGACGAATCAGAATTTCGTTGACGTTAACGCGGGGGGGTTGGGTCACAGCGTAGACGATCCCAGCAGCAATATCGTCACTTTCTAGCGGTGTAATCGAATTACGCAGCTCTTGACTTCGTTGCTTCGCGTTAGCATCACTAATATGTTGATCAATTTCTGTATTGACCATACCCGGCTCAATCACCGTCACACGGATATTGTGTTTCGAGACTTCTAGCCGCAGTGCTTCAGAAAATGCATTGACGCCCCATTTACTAACGTTGTAGCCACCAATCCCCACTCGAACGGTGCGCCCTGCCACGGAGGAAACGTTTACAATATGACCTGATCCCTGAGCTTGGAGAATCGGTAATACCCCATGGGTGAGATTCATCAATGCCAGTAAATTCAGCTCAATCATGCGTCGCCAGTCAGCAGGGTCAGCATTTGCAATCTCCCCGGTCAGGGCAATGCCAGCATTATTGACCAGAATATCAATCTGCCCCCAGACCGTTTTCGTTTTCTCGATAATGGTTGGGATTTTTGTGTCGTCGGTGATGTCCGCCACAATCACTAAGGCATCCCCCCCGGCCGCCGTAATCTCTTGTGCTAAGGCTTCTAAGCGATCGCCCCGACGGGCCACGATCACAACCTTAGCGCCTTCTGCCGCTAGGGCGATCGCCGTTGCTTTGCCAATCCCAGCAGAAGCTCCTGTGACGATCGCAACTTTACCTACTAATTTTCCAGTCATCTCGTTCCTCCCTTTCAGTGGGCAGATGTCCCTACCAATTCTGGTTCCCGCTGGGTGGGCTGGGCTGGTATAAACTGGTTGGTCGGACGTTCTAGACCCAGATTTTCCCGCAGGGTCTGACCTTCGTATTCTGCGCGGAATAATCCCCGTTGTTGCAGGATGGGAATCACGTGATCGACAAATTCTTCTAATCCCCCAGGAAGATAGGGCGGCATGATATTAAATCCATCCGCTGCATCGTTACGGAACCATTCTTCTAACTTGTCAGCAATTTGTTCCGGGGTTCCCACCACTTGCCAATGGCCCCGTGCGCCAGCGATCGCTTCATACAATTGCCGAATCGTTAAATTCTCCCGCTGTGCCAGTTCTACTAGTAACCGCTGACGACTTTGTTGAAGTTCCGTAGGGGGAATTTCTGGAAGAGGCCCATCCAACGGATATTGGGACAAATCTACCTCTCCTAGCATTCCAGCCAATAGGCTTAAACCCACTTGGGGATGAATTAATGCTTGAATGGCAGCAAATTTTTCCTGCGCTTCCTGCTCCGTCGCCCCGATGACCGGAAAAATTCCCGGCATAATTTTGAGTTGATCGGGATGACGACCATACTTCGCCAAGCGGCCTTTGACATCCGCATAGAAAGCTTGAGCATCCGCAAGGGTTTGCTGCGCGGTAAAAATGACCTCCGCTGTCTGAGCGGCTAAATTTTTGCCATCCTCCGAGGAGCCTGCTTGAATAATGACCGGATACCCTTGAATGGGCCGTCCCACATTTAAGGGTCCTTTGACCGAAAAGTGCTCTCCTTTGTGGTTAGGAACATGTAACTTCTCTGGATCAAAATACCGACCCGTCTCTTTATCCCGAAGAAACGCATCATCTTCCCAGCTATCCCAAAGCTTCGTCACGACTTCAACAAACTCACGGGCACGCTCATACCGGGGAGCATGATCCATATGTTTTTCTCGACTGAAGTTGCGGGCTTCAGCCGTTGTCGCTGAAGTCACTAAGTTCCAAGCGGCCCGTCCACCGCTGAGATAGTCTAAAGAGGCAAACTTGCGGGCAAGGTGAAAGGGCTCATTATAGGTCGTTGAAACCGTCGCTGCTAGACCAATGCGATCGGTCACAACGGCCAATGCTGAGAGCAACGTTAAAGGCTCAAAATGAACAACATGACCACTACGGCTTAAAACCTCGGGACCTCGATCCCGATCGCGAACCGCGACCCCATCCGCAAAAAAGATCATGTCAAATTTGCCCCGTTCTGCGGTTTGGGCAATCTGGCGAAAATGGTCAAAGTTCAACCCCCCATCAGCTCGCGCATCTGGGTACCGCCAAGCGGCTAAGTGATGCCCAGAACTCATGAGAAAAGCACCGAGCTTGAGTTGTTTTGGCTGGTTACTCATACAAAGATAAAACCCCTAGTCCAACTATTTAATGAATAACGAACTATTAGATAGTCTAACTGATGAGTTGCATTATCCAGCATCAGGACTACAACAGTCAATCTAAGCCCTAAAAAGCTGATTAATTAGAATGTTAAATAGCTGATTTTGAGTAACGGATGCTGTCTCAGCAACAACAATAAAAATGCAAAACGATATACAATTTACAAAAAAATAAATGTATGTGGGGTTTCTTTAATAACGATCTACATCAAAAACATGGGTTTGCAAAGTTCAATAGATACAAAAATTTTGCTATACTCCCGACCTTGACAACTGAAATAGCAGCAGCAATCGCCTTTATCCAGCCAGCGGTTTCACAAAAAATGTAAAACCGCTGGCTGAGAAGAGGATTCTAGGATTCTATCTAGTTTAGGGAAAAATTCTATTACTAATTTGAGTGAGATGAAACCCGTATTCTCTAACCTGCTTATAACGGGTTCTCCAGTCCTGGCAAGAATGATGACATCTCCCTAGAACGAAATATCACTAAATATAGTACATAGGAGAGTCTTGTCGATATTGATCGCGACGTTGCCATAATTCTTGAAGTGTGACATTTCGCAGAATGTCCTCAACGACGAGCTTCGCTTCTCTCCAAACTTCATAGATTAAATCTCGTTCGATCGTCGAGTCTTCTACCGAATCTCGCTGAAGACGCTCTCCTTCAACCAGTTCCACAACCTCTAGAACGGTAATTTGCCAGGGATCTCGAGCTAATAGGTATCCACCCTTAGCCCCTCGGAAACTTTGAATCAATCCACCTCGGCGTAAAATCGTACAAATTTGTTCCAGATAACGCTCTGGAATCGGCTGCTTCTTTGCAATTTCATTCATCGTAATCGGCTCAGCCACCAAATATCGATCGGCCAGTTCAATCAGAGCTAGCAGAGAATATTCAGCCTTAGTTGATAGCACGAGTAGGGAAGACTCTTTTCGATTAACAAAAGCACTTTGCTTGCGCTCATCCACAGCATCGGTCTCCTACTAGTCAATTTTAGGGGCGTCAGTTTGACAAGCACCTTGCTCACCATGGTACTATCCAAAGCGACAAAAATCTACTGTATCTTGATCGGGAAACCGGAGATTATATCCTACAGCGATGTAAAGCCGATATTGTGCTATTGGATCCATGACACTAGAGCAGTTACGAATTTTCTTGGCAGTGGCTGAGCATTTGCATTTCACACGAGCGGCAGAAGCTCTGTACATCACACAGCCCGCTGTCAGCGCCGCTATTCAGTGTTTAGAAGGAGAGTATCGAGTTAAACTCTTCCATCGTTTGGGAAGACGCATTGAAATTACCGATGCAGGGCGACTCCTACAAAGTGAAGCTCAAAATATCTTTGAACAGGTGAGGTTGCTAGAGCGCAATCTGCGGGAACTCAATAACCTCCAGCGGGGAGAGTTGTATCTTGGGGCTAGTTTGACGATCGGTAACTATTGGCTTCCGGACAAGATTTGTCTATTTAATCAGCGCCATCCCGGCATTGCTGTTCACTGCGTTCTAGCGAATGCCGAAGAAATTTGCGAAGGAACAGCCGCAGGACGATTTGATTTAGGTTTGGTGACGGGCGATCTAAAACCATCGCTCCAAGAGAAATTACAGCAGGAAACCGTAGGACTCGATCGAATGCAAATTGTTGTTGGTCAAAATCATCCTTGGTTTATGATCGGTCAAGTGACGGTTGATGACCTTTTGCAAACCCATTGGATCATGAGAGAGCCTGGTTCCGGCGGACAGCAATTATTTGAACAAGCTTTAGTTCGTTGGAATATAGCTATCGATCAATTGAATGTCGCACTGGTTCTCAACAGTAGTGAAATGGTCAAAGCCGTTGTAGAAAGTGGAACTTTAGCTTCAGCAATGCCAGAACTCATGATTCGTAAAGAACTCAAAATTGGAACATTGAGAGCCATTAAAGTTGTCTCAGATCAAAGTACCCTTTCCCAACCACTCTCCATCATCCAAAAAATCATTAAAATCAAACATCGTCAACGCTATCAGACACAGATTGTAACAGCATTTGAAAAAATACTAATTGAATGATATTTTTGAATAATACTTTATTTTGAATCGCTAAATTCCTTGGAAATATAGCTGTAGCTAAGATTGTTAGGACAATCATATTTTTGCTTGCCAGACTTCCGCCCCCCCTACATCTCCGCGCTGACGCGCCGCTGCGCTAGAAATCAGGGGGACTTTGAAAGAATTTGGCCGAATCCCCTTTTTCAAGGGGGGCTAGGGGGATCGAATCTATCGCATCAATGAATCAATTTAATATCACTGGATTAAGCTCATTGACTATGACTAGAAGATTTAATCACTCAGTTTAGAACAGTAAAATCAACGGTGTAGTTTATCTGTCACTAGCAGTACACTTAATCACTAGCAATATGTTTATTATTGGTTTATTTATTTTTAATAATTATAGTATTAACTACATTAGTCAATACAGCTAACAACACATTTATCTACTTTTTCAGAAACCCATCTAGGAACTTCTCATAGACATTAAGGAGATTTGGATGAGTTTTTGCGAGTTGCTAGTAATTTCTGAACATCTAATAACTTTGTTCCATCGCCACCTACAATAAAGGGGAGCTCCCCATTCCATTTCTCGATCGCTTGGCGTTCCAGTAACTCTGGAGTCAGATTTTCGCGAAGTAACCTTTGGGCTTCTGCTTCACCACGGGCTAAATTCACCTTTGCTTCCGCTTCCTTTGACGCTTTTAATGCGACAAATTCTGCCCGCTTCGCCTCTTGTTCAGCCACCTGCTTGGCCTCCACTGCATCACTGAACCGTTGTGTGAAGTGCACATGTACCAGGGAAATATCATCGACAGCCACATAGTACGGAGAAAGTCGTTCCGTTAAACTACGATCGACATTCTGTTTGACCTCTCCCCGTTTTGTAATAATTTCTTCAGCGGTATACATTGCCATCACTGCTTTTAACACTTCTTCCACGGCAGGATTGATGATGTTGTTAATGACCGATTGTTCATCCCCAATCTGCTGAAAAAGTAAATTAATTCTTTCTGGAAAAATATGCCAGTTCAGTGCAACGTCGGTATAAACATCCTGCAAATCCTTGGAAGATGCTTCCGCTGAAATTTCTTGACTTTGGATACGAACTGTAATTTTTTTAACAGAATAGATGAGGGGAACAATGAAATGGATTCCTTCATCAAAAATTTCTGGCTGTACCGCACCAAATCTCATCACCACACCCCGTTCACCGGCGTTAATAATGACACAGAAGCAAGCGAAGGCCGCCAGCAGGAAAAGCAGGAAAAAAACCTTGCTTGCCACCAGCCAATCCTGAGGACTGCGGCGAATCAAAGTTTTCTGGGGATCCTCAAGGTGCTTGCCCATTGCGCGATTCAACCGATTGGAGAGTTATAGCTATACGTTAACTATTTTACAAAAGTTAGTAATGAAGTCCGTAAAATTCTACATTTCTTGATAACAGCGCAACGTAACCCAGGAAAACTCCCCGTAGGATCACCCAAGAAACCCGGACTAATCCTATCTTTTAGCTACTTTGATAAATTAAATCTATCGTTATGACAAATAAGAATATTTGCTTCTATAAGTAGCCTAGCAATACAGTTTTCAGTAGGAATCCATTGCTATGGATTTCCCTAGCAGACTCACCCCATTCTCACGATCGTGATTAATTTTTGAAATCCTTCGGTGTTCTGTTCTCAGTTCTTTCTATACGAGGTCGTTGAAACATCACTATGACCAGTGAAATCAGGCTCTCTCAAGGGGGACACAGCACCCACGGTTTGAAGCCAAATTGTCTCTCCTTTAGCGAAGTGCTAGCGCAATCGTTTGCGGTTATTGCACCCACCACAATCCCAGCCTCTAACTTAGGGTTAATTGTTGCCTTAGCTGGGAACGGCACCTGGCTTAGCTTTTTACTGGGCTTAATTGGCTTGATGTTAGTCAGCTTCAATATTAATCAGTTCGCTAGTAGATCGGCCTCCCCAGGATCTTTGTACACCTACATTGTCAAAGGTTTAGGGCCAACGGCTGGGGTGATTTGTGGGTGGAGCCTTGTCTTGGCGTACCTCTTTACGGGCATGTCCGTTTTGTGTGGATTTGCCAATTTCAGTAGCGCTATCTTTGCCCATCTCGGTCTTTATCCTTCCAGCATTACCTTACTTGCAATCGGGGCTGCCATTGCCTGGTATGCAGCTTATCGCGATATTCAACTTTCTGCGATGGCGATGCTGTGGCTGGAAGGATTATCGATACTCCTGATCTTGATTCTGGGGATCATCATCTGGGCGCACAACGGCTTTGCAGTGGATCTCCATCAATTAACCCTACAGGGCGTGACTCCCGGCAGTATTGCGATGGGGCTTGTGCTAGTCATGTTTGGCTTTTCAGGCTTTGAGAGTGCAACCTCGTTAGGGGATGAAGCCAAAAACCCACTGCGTACCATTCCGAAAGCTGTACTGGGTAGTGCGCTCATGGCGGGACTCTTCTTCATCTTTACCAGCTACATCGAGATCCTCGGATTTCATAGCGCTGGCATTGATATTACCAAAGCAGAAGAACCTTTGACCCTTTTATCTCAACAGGCAGGCGTTGGCTTCCTGGGAGATCTGGTAGCACTAGGTGCTTTATGTAGTTTCTTCGCCTGTGTTTTAGGGAGCATTAACCCCGCTGCCCGCATCTTTTTCACGATGGCACGGCATGGCTTATTTCACGCCTCGATCGGACGAGCCCACAGTGCCAACCGGACTCCCCACGTCGCGGTTAGTATCTGCTCGTTTTTGATGTTCCTAGTGCCTGCCATCATGATGTTATTTAACATCAAGCTCTTTGAAAGTATGGGTTACCTCGGTGCCATCTGTAGCTACGGATTTCTCACCGTTTACATTCTTATTTCCATTGCCGCACCTGTCTATTTGAAAAAAATTCATCAATTGCAGCCCCACCACTTAGTCGTTTCACTATTAGCGATCGGCTTCATGATGATTCCTGTTATTGGCAGTATTGGCATTCCAGGAAGTACCTGGTTCCCCGTACCAGAAGCGCCCTATAGCCTCTTTCCCTACCTATTTTTACTGTACCTAAGTGCAACCTGCGGCTGGTTTGTTTGGCAACGGATACGCTCCCCTCACATTCTGAGAACCATGGAACGAGGCATGGCCATCATCCAAGATACCCATCATCTTCGTTAACCATCATCTTCGTTAAATTTTAGGAGGAGTGAAATGAATGGATTGATCACCGCAATTCCCACAGGGTTGATGGCTTTTATGGCCACCAATTTAGATGACATCATTATCCTGCTCTTGTTTTTTTCCCAGATCAACCAATTTTTCCGGCGACAGCACATTGTGACGGGACAATACCTAGGATTTGCAGTATTAGTGCTGGCAAGCTTACCCGGATTCTTTGGGAGTGTGCTGCTACCCCGCGATTGGATTGGCCTGTTGGGCCTGGTCCCCATCGCGATCGGGATCAGTCGGTTGCTTAATGCAGATACAGACAACAGCGAAGAAGTGTCCCTAGATTTCAGCGAGAATCCCCCTTGGTTCGCTGGACTTCTATCGCCTCAAACCTACAGTGTGGCAGCCGTCACGTTTGCCAATGGAGGGGATAACATTGGTATCTACATTCCTTTATTTGCCCACAGTAGTGCAGAAGAACTCATTGGAATTTTAGGAGTCTTCTTTTCATTAGTGGGCGTTTGGTGCTACACCGCTTGGCGATTGACCTGTATTCCGGTGATTGCAGAGGTCTTAACCCGCTATGGCAACCAGTTGGTACCCTTTGTTCTAATGGGATTGGGGGGGCTGATCCTAGTGGATAGCCATACCCTCGAAAATCGAGGATTAGCAACCTTAGCCTTAACACTGGGTGGATTAATCATGCTAATGCTACTCCACAACAGTGGTAAACTTCCGAGCATTCTCCCCGACAGTCAAGAAGGGTAAAGGTTTAAGATTTATGTCCTCGATCTGGATTACTCAAGCAATTACCACGGGAATCACTGCATTTGTTGCAACCAACTTCGATGACCTGGTAATTTTGACCCTTTTCTTTTCCCAGGTCGATGGCAAATTTCGGATCCGCCACATTGTTCTAGGACAGTTTTTAGGATTTTTGGTTCTGATTTTGGCAAGTTTACCGGGCTTTTTTGGCGGTGTGTTCCTGCCTCGTCCTTGGATTGGTTTACTTGGCTTTCTACCGATCGCCATTGGGATCAGCCATCTCCTCCAGAGCAACGGAGCAGAACCCTCCATACAGCAGGTGAATCTTGCCCCCTCCCGCTCGGCCAACCATCGGAACTATTTCACCGCATTCCTCAGTCCCTATACCTATCAAGTGGCTGCTATCACGATCGCCAATGGTGGAGACAACATTGGAATTTACGTTCCCCTTTTTGCCAATAGTGATTTACCCAGTTTAAGCATTATTCTCATCAGCTTTTTTGCCCTCATTGGGGTTTGGTGTGCCCTATCCTACTACCTTACCCAGCATCGGCTGATTGTGAATACCCTCGCTCGTTACGGCCATCGTATTGTCCCTTTTGTCCTGATCAGCCTAGGCTTGTTCATCCTCGTGGAAAGCAAGACCTACACGCTCTTCGTGAAATAAATCGTGAAATGAATCGTGAAATAAAGACCTTGGTGCAAGCCAACCTCGCTTTTCACGAGAGTTACGCTGGAATCAACCCACCTGAATCAATTATTTGCAATAGGAGTTACCCCATGAAATTGTGGAAAATGGCATTGAACCAAATCACGCTCAACCCGATCGCCCTGAAAAAGATGGTGACGAGAGTGATGGTTGGGATCGCCCATGTCTTGATGATTAGTTTGGTGTTTGCCCAACCAGCCTTTGCAGACCTTGGCAAGTTCACTCGAACTCCGGAATATCAAGACATCACCCAGACCTTAGAAACCTTACTTCAAAATCCCGATCAGTCTGGATTAGACGCTGTTCAACTGCAACAGAAGATTACGAATCTCCGCTGGCAGAAGTACCTGTTAGAGACGTCTGATAACCGCGCCCAATGCCGCAACCAAACGGGCAAAACGCTAGCGATTTATGCAAAATCCAAGAAAGCACCAGCGATCGCCCCTAGCACGCTGTATTTTCTAGCCGATGGTCAGGCGCTAGATGACGATTGGGCTTGTACCAGTGTCCTCTTACCCGGTGGAACCAAACTCGCACTCGCGCCCAACGAGATCCAAGATTTAACCGAAGCGATCGTCTTGAAAGTCTTACCCGGAACTCAATTGATTGCCAGCGTGAACCCTACAACCAATGCCGTCGAACTGAATGTACCAACTCTTTCTGTTGTGAATGCCAGCGAGGCAGGCTTTGAAGGTTCTAATCTATCTCAAGCCGAGATTGACGCCCAAATTCCCAATGCTCCTGTTGACTAGTGACTATCAGGGGAATTTTGACTGAATTCCCCCTTTTTTAAGGGGGGCTAGGGGGGATCGAAGCCATAGCATCGATAAATCAATTTGGTATAACACGTTCCCCCAGTCAATTGCTCCAGTCATTCCCCCATCAGTTGTTCTAGTCAATTGTTACTGCTAGTGATCTAAGTCAATTTTCTTAGTCGATCGTATTTTTGCTGGTCGATCGTGTTCCTCGGTTACAGACAGGCTTTAATTGAATCAGCGTTGCAAAGGAATGTTCCCATGGTTTCTCTATTCAAATCTAAAGTAGCGCAGTCAATGAGTGGAGATGCAGAAATTGCCAAGAAGCGGAATCTCAACCGGATTCGAGATCATCTGGCCAATGAAAGAACCTATCTGTCTTGGATGCGCAGCGCGATCGCGCTGATGGGATTTGGGGTTCTGATTGTAAGAATGCGGATGTTACGCCCGCCCATGGCCCCCCAAGCGCCTGGTGGTGGATGGAAGTTGGGTCTTGCGTTTGCCATTGTCGGCCTACTAACCGTTCTGCTATCGACACAGCACTATTTTGCAGTCCGTGATGACATTGAAGAAGATACCTATGAACCCCCCGATCGCTGGGTCATTTTATCCAGCATCGCAATTCTTTTGTTAGGAACGGGTGTGATTTATTACGTCTTTACCGTTCCCACAACGTTCAGTGCCCTCGTTATCGAATAGAAGAGACATCACCATGGGACTAGAGCAGGGACTACAGGAATTAAGTCACCAAAGCATACTCAACCAAGACATCCTCAACCAAGGGGTACTCCCCGCCATCGGTCTTATCCTCATCCTGACCCTTTTAGAAACCATCCTCTCGGCAGACAACGCCGTAGCACTGGCAGCACTGGTTCAGCACATGGAGGATGAAGACCATCAAAGACAGGCCCTCAATTGGGGTTTAGCGGGAGCCTTTGGCCTACGGATCGGGTTAATTATTGCGGCCACTTGGGTCATTCGGTTTTGGCAAATTGAGTTGATCGGCGCGTTGTATCTGTTGTGGTTGGCTGGGAAATACTTCTGGGAACGTTGGGAAATCGATGCATTCCCCCAATCAGAAGCCAATTCCCACCGTCCGCCCAATTCCCTCTGGCAAGTCATTCCCCTCATTGCCTTGACCGACTTAGCCTTTAGTCTAGACAGTGTCACCACAGCCGTTGCGATCGCCGATCAAACTTGGATTATTCTAGCGGGTGGCGCGATCGGGATTATTGCGCTCCGGTTTTTGGCTGGATTATTTGTGCGATGGCTATCAGAATTTACCTATCTCCAGGATGCAGCCTATCTAACGATCGTGGGGGTCGGCATCAAGCTGCTGTGTAAGGCCATCCTGCCAGCCTATGTACCGCCGGAGTGGGTTGTCTTGCCTGTGATCGCAATTTTATTCAGTTGGGGATTTTCCAAGCGCGTTCCGGTAGAATGCTCCATAGTGGATGAGGATCTGTTACCTTAGCCCTGTAATACCGAATCAATTTGTCATTGCACAACAGGGCGCTCCCCTTTCACAAGGAGGACTATGCAAGAATCAGTTGGGTGGATTTTCTCCCCATTATCAGAAGGTCGAATCGGATTGACTCGTTGGGGGGCTGTTGCTGCAGAATTACTGATTGCGGTGCTGTGCGGTGTAGGTCTATTAGCGATCGGACTCGGCAGCGGAGCTTGGATTTTAGGGGGTATTGCCGCCGGAGCTATAGTCTATTGGATCTGGCTGAATACTGGAGCAACGAACCTCAAGCCCAATCGCAATGCACGCAAATTGGGCCAAATCTTGATTGGACTTTCGATCGGTCTCTCTCTCCAAAATACTTACCTTGCCCATTTAGCGCCTCAATTGGTGTTATTTCTCGGTTTAGCTTTATGTTTACTCCTGTGTAGTGGATTGGTGGGTGCGCTCTATGCCTCCCTTGAGAAAACCGATCTCCTAACGGGTGTTCTCTCTACGACCCCTGGCAATATTGGAGTCATGGCTAGTATTGCAGGCGACTATAGCCAGCATGCCGCCCTGGTCTCATTAGTACAATTGCTACGCTTTACCGCAATTATTACCATTGTTCCTGCGATCGCGAATGGCTATCTCCATACTGATTCCAATGGCTTTTCCATTTTCCACACAACGCTGACCGATCTGACCCATGGAGCACTTCAGGACTGGGGCTTGGCTGCGATCGTCATCCTTTTGGCAGTCATCACCGTACAGTTTTGTACTCAAATCCAGCTACCCGTCGCAGCCTTTCTGGCCTCAATAGGCGTCGGAATTGCTTGGTCTCTGCTTACCCAGGGATTATCTCTTCATTTCCAAATGCCTGGAATCATCAATATTTTTGGACAGATTCTCTTAGGCATAACGATGGGTGAGTATTGGGGCCTGAGTCCACAATTTGAGCGCAGTCGCGTGATGCGATCGTTCATTCCCGTCGGGCTAATTTTCGTCGCAGGATTCCTCACAGCCCTCTTGGCAAAACTCCTCACCCCATGGGACTGGTTGACCTGCTTACTAGTGGCTGCGCCGGGAGGATCCCCCGAAATGATTTGGATTGCACTATCCATGCACCATGATGTGGAAGTGGTAACCGCTAGCCACTTAGTCCGTTTACTCACGATTAACCTATCTTTACCTTGGATCGTCGCCATGGCAACCCATTGGAGCCAGCAAACCTTGGTGTCATGGGATCAATCAGGACACGTCAAGTTAGAACCTGCCGGATCAGAACCTGTGGAATCGGAAGCCATTACCACCCCAGAGTAATCCCCCAAGAGTTTATGGGGGATTATCAGCAAACTGGTTCCGATCGTCCATGCAGTCGATAACATCCAACCTGCAAAAATATCACTTGGATAGTGCACGCCTAAATAAATCCGTGTCCATGCAATCATCAGGACAAAGACTGCACCCGATAGCATCACCCAGACAGCCCAGCGACTTCCTAACAACAGAATGATTAACGCTAGAATAAACGTTATACTGGACATGGCATGTCCGCTAGGGAAAGAGAAATCGTAGTGAAAATGGGAGTTTGGCCATAGCTGGGGTCGCTCACGATGAAACAGAAACTTGGCGGTGCGATTAATGGCAATATTACCGACTAGGGTTAAACTCCAATAGCCCAGCGATCGCCAGTGCCGTCGAGCCAACAACACCCCACCCACCAGCAAAGCAGCCGGAACTACGCCTGTATAAACCCCCAAATCTGTCAAAAATCCAACCCAGGAATCTAACCCAGGATTTGCTATACGATGGGCTTGCCAAAGAAAATCCTGTTCCCAGGCAAATTTATCTGGATAGAACTGAGTCCCGATGGCCAGTAGGATGAAACATTGCAGCGGTAAATACACCCCATACCTGAGCCAAAGCCTCAACTTTAGAGGCAATTGCAGATTAGGGCAAGAAACTCGCTTTTGGGAAGATAGAAGGATAGTCAACCACCAACGCTGTAATTGATGTATCATCCACGCTTTAAGCAGCATAGGCAAGTTTCCAACTAACTGCAACCAAGAGCAAGTAAACTGCAAATCGGAGGGGTTTTTGAGGCGCTAATTGACAGAGTTTTGCCCCCAGTAAAGCCCCAGGCACCGACCCAATCCAAATGGGAATTACAATTCCCCACTGAACCGTTCCTAAGCTCAAGTGTCCTAGAGAAGTAAACGTCAACAAAATCGCTGCTTGGGCCAGATCTGTTCCTACTAACTTTCGAGCATCCAATTGGAAAAACATCACTAGAACCAAGGCAAACATCGCTCCCGATGAAACGCTAGTGAGTCCCACAATACAACCTAATAATGCACCTATTAGAACACTAAATGCTTTACCATAGACCGTTGATAAGTCAATTTTAGGAAGATCAGGAAGTTGAAATTCCGGTGCAAAGGTCAGCAACATAAGCTGGATCAGAGATACGATCGTCACCATCAAAATCGCCATCCCAATGAACCGTAGCAGAACCGCTTCAGTATCAATCCCTTCAATCTCCCTCACCTGGTGCAGAAACGCAACACCCCCCAGGGAACCCGGCACACTTCCCAAGGCCAACCATTTGACCACCTGCAAATCCAAGGTTTGCTGTCGCCAATGCTTAATCCCTCCAACAATTTTCATTAAAGTAGCAGCTACCACATCAGAACTCACTGCAACAGAGGGAGGGACTTGAAATAGAAAAATCAACATGGGAGTAATCAGGGAAGCACCTCCAATCCCTGTCAGGCCCACAATAATACCAATACAAAAACTGATTGGAATAAGTAATACAGGATCCATTATCTTACAACAGCTAATTTAAGGTGTACTAGGAACCAACTGGAAAAAACAAATTCAAGTTTTTCATCATTTGTCCACTCAGTTCAGCCAAGGTTTCACTAGACAGGGGAGAGTCTAGAATTCCCAATTGCAGAAACACCAAGATTGCTGCTGTGTAAAGGGTTGAGGTCAATAAACCACTGAGCAAGTCTTTTTTGAAGTTGCGTTCCTTCGTACCGTTATGGGCAATTTCAAATACGCCCGCTTGCATCAGTAAAATGCCTACCACGTTGGAGAGCCAGTAACCCACGATCGCCCCTGGAAGCAGCCAATCCTGAGAGACCAGACTGCACAAGTAGCCAATTCCATAGGCAACCGGCAAATTAAAAATTAAATCATTCCACCAGCATAGGGGAGACAGCAAATAGCCAATCACAACCAGACCGCCGCCAAAAAGTCGCTTCCAGATTGTTCCACCACGGGAAGCAGAAGCTCCTAAATCTTCGGGCAACGATCGAAACGGGTTTAGCGATCGCAAAAGGTTCAGCATAGGACGTGATTGAGAGGATTGAGAAGAGGCTGACGTATCCGGCAATTGAGACGGGGAAGATTGGGTTAGGGTATCCGATTCAAGCATAATT
Source organism: Alkalinema pantanalense CENA528 (assembly GCF_050753345.1). NCBI lineage: Bacteria > Bacillati > Cyanobacteriota > Cyanophyceae > Leptolyngbyales > Leptolyngbyaceae > Alkalinema > Alkalinema pantanalense. The sequence goes on from NZ_JBLZFX010000030.1 coordinate 26,287, forward strand.
TCTTGTTAAGAAAAAGAAACCTAAGTACGGTATCTCGATAGGTTTACCGTACTTTAGCATAATTTTCTCTCATGTACACAATCCCGACCGATTTACTGGGGAATAGAAAAATAAAATAGAAAATGTCCTTTATCCTGGTAAAGGTGCCAGAAAATGATCTGCCAAAAACTAAGACCTGTTCCAAAAAAATAGCTTCCATGACAAATACTGAAAAGCCCCTAAACAAGTCGTTTAGGGGCTTTTCACAGTAACTTCTACTAGGGAAAAGTTTCCCAGATCATCTAGATCAGTTTGAAACGGGGTTCAGGGAAACTCAATCATGATTCATGACAGGACTTTGGGAAACACGTAGATTACAACGCATTAATCGAAGAAAAATTCATCAATCCAATTCATCAATCCAAGTCATTCACATCACAATTACTGATTAAGAACAACAATGAAGATGCACGGGGAAGCTACATGGGCCTGAAATGCACAGAATTTAACTGGATTAGTATTCTGGAAATCATCATCACCAATCAAGCTCAGTCAGTCCCGCTGAGTAATGCTTACAATAGCTGGTGGTTTTCTCGATCATTGATGTTAGCAAGAAATCAGCCTATTGGAATACAGGAAGTGCTCTACCTTCACCAATCTGCCCATGGAATTTAGGTGCTGGCTCCTACTAAATCATATTCACTAAAGACCTTCACCTGTTTTGGTTGAATGTAAACCCGCTGTTGTGGGGTGAGATTTAGGCGATCGAAATCCTGTCGGCTTAAATAAACATCCATCGGCTCACCGGAAGCAAGAGACAATTCCACTTGAATTTCTCGACCGAGATGAATAATACGATGAATAATAGCAGGCACAGCATCTTCAATAGGCTCATGGTGGATTGCCACATCGTGAGGACGTAGGAAGACCCGATCGCTAGATTGAATGCGATTGCCTCCAGCAATTAACCCCGAACTGACCGGCAAGATGTTCACGGGTCCAATAAAACTCATAACAAAGGGGGTCGCCGGTTTGTCATAAATTTCACTCGGGGTTCCCACTTGTTCAACTCGGCCTCGGTTCATCACCACAATCTCATCCGCCACTTCCATCGCTTCTTCCTGATCGTGGGTAACGAACACAGTGGTTACATTCACATTATGGTGTAGGTTACGCAACCAAGCCCGCAAATCTTTCCGTACCTTTGCGTCCAATGCACCAAACGGCTCATCCAATAGTAACACCTGGGGTTCTACCGCGAGGGCGCGGGCCAAGGCAACCCGTTGGCGTTGGCCTCCTGAGAGTTGGGAAGGATAGCGATCGCCCATGCCCTGAAGCTGAACTAAATCAATCAGTTCCTCCACCCGATTGGCAATCCGCTGCTTATTGACCTTGCGCAGTTCCAAGGCAAACGCAATGTTTTGTCGAACCGTACGGTGTTTAAACAAGGCATAGTGCTGAAACACAAACCCAATTTGGCGTTCTTGCACAGGACGGTAGGTGGCATCTCGTCCAATCAGATAGACGCTGCCCTCGTCTGGCTGCTCCAATCCAGCAATAATCCGCAAAAGCGTAGATTTACCAGACCCCGAAGGGCCAAGGAGGGCCACTAGTTTCCCAGTTTGGCATTCTAGGGATACTTGATCGATCGCATGGAAAGAACCAAAGGACTTCGAAACATTATGAATTGAGATACCCATATGTTTTTTGCAGACAGTTACGATATAGTGAAGTATACTACGGCAAGCCAATCGGGAAACCGTGGTTTAATAAATCCTTAGCACTTCATTCTGTAACTTTTAATCCTGCTTTGTTCAGCCTACAGTCTTCAACACCATCGGCCTTGCCGCAACCTGCCGTGAATCAGTTCAACAATGAGCAGCCCTCTTCGCTGCCACCTAGCACAAGCCCCGCTATTATTTCCAATCCCTATAAGCAGTTCCAGCCATTGCGCGAATTTCCAGCCCGTGCATTATTACCCTTAGGATTAGGGTATTTGTGGCAGATCCAATCGGGAGCAGCCAGAACTATGACGTGGTTAGAAGATGGAACCGTCGTCACTTTGGGCATTTGGGGGCCGGGGGATATTGTGGGACAAGCCCTATCGCGCATTACACCGTACCAAATCGAGTGCCTGACGCGATTAGAAGCGACAATGTACCCCCTAGATGCTGATCCCCAGCAGTTAATTAATCTTTTATTTCTCTATACACAACAGTCCGAAGAGATGGCTGTGGTACGGGGACATCGCCGAGTGGATGCGATGCTATATCACTTTTTTGAATTGCTATCTAAGAAGTTTGGCCGCCATGTTGAAACTGGTCAATTAATTGATCTTCGCCTGACCCACCAAGATATTGCAGACAGTTTGGGAACAACACGAGTCACAATTACCCGGTTAATGAAGCAGTTTCAAGACCAGGGGATCATTGAGCGTCGATCTATTAGTCAATTCATCTTCCGGGAAGAAGAAAGATTCTGGCATTACGAAATTTAGGGGTGCTTTTACACTTAGAGATGGATACTAGAAATGGATGCCAGCAAAATCATGGCAGTCTAGACTCTGTAAAATACTGATACCTAAATAGATATCTCCTCAATTGTGATCAATTCAATCCCCATCAATACCAGGGGATTTTTTAGTAATCCCATCCATCACCATCTAGGTTCGGCTTACTAATCACTTTGAGTTGCAGTGAATCTAAGTAGGCTAGCCCCTGGGAAAGCTGATGGAGATTCCCCTGAATTTCAAGATCAAAGGAACCCATGTAATTTGTGTTGTGAGGCAAAAAAGCACGGCTAATATTCACCGTTAGACCATAACAAGAAATTAAGTTAGAAAGAATAGGCTCATCAATATATCGTCTAGGAATTTGTAACTGTAGACGAATACGGGTCAAACCTTGCTCTGTTTGATAATTTCTATAACTCAATCTTGATCCCATTGTAATTCTCTTTTTCAATTAGCTTGCAATCCCAAATTTTAGGATTTATAAAGACTCTAACTAAATCACAATCATCCAGCTATTTCCTAGAAATTCCCCCTATTCATACCGATTGATTGATGCTGCAGATCCGATCCCTCCGATCCCTCCTTAAAAAGGGGGGGAATTCAGTTCAATTCGTTCAAAGTCCCCCTTATTAAGGGGGATTTAGGGGGATCGCTATGGGTTGCAATCATAGGTTGATTCGGTATCAGCAGTAGCGCATAGTTTAGGTTGTGGGAGGGGATTTATTAGCAAAGTGTTGTTATCGGCATCATAAGATCCAGAATCATGAAATTTAGAATCTCATAGCTCTTCACAAAACTCAAGCAAGTAGACTACAAAGTCAGAATCACAATTAAGTACTGAATCAAGCTTAAAGGCTCCTGGTTGCAGAGTAACGAGGAACCTTTAATCAATACATCATTCAGCTTTAATTGAGATGATTATCCTTATTTGTCCAGATTTCTACATCTAACTCTTGCAGATAACTTAGACCCTTCTGGAGATTCTCTTGATCCCCCTGTAAGCTAATATCAAACCAACCACTACTGGTTGCCTTCTGATCCAAAATTGCAGCCTTAATATTGACAATGAGACCGTACTCTGAAACTAATTGAGAAATCACTGGAACTTGGTGATGTTTCGGCGGAATCTGAATTCGTAGATGTTTCTGGGCCCGGGAAGAGGATTGAGACATCGTTAACTCCTGAAATTCAATGACTGTGAGGACTTCTAAATCTATCGGATCGATTTAATAGCCGTTTTGCGCTCGACAATCTCCTTGAGAACCAAGGTCACAACTGCTAAAAATGCCAACAAAACGGCTGCTGAATAGGCTGCTTCAGTGTTGTACTGCTTGTAGGCATCTTCCACAAACAGAGGTAAACTTTGAGTTTTTTGGGCAATATTACCGGATACTACAGAAACGGCCCCAAATTCGCCCATCGCCCTCGCGTTAGTCAAGATTAAACCATAGAGCAACCCCCAACGGATATTGGGCAAGGTCACCCGCCAAAAGGTTTGCCAATCATTTGCACCAAGGGTCTTTGCGGCTTCTTCTTGGTCAGCCCCCGCTTCTTCTAAGACCGGAATCACTTCACGGGCCACAAAAGGCATACTCACAAAGGCAGTGGCGATCGCCATGCCAGGAACAGCAAAAACAATCTTGATGTCATGGCTCGTGAGAAATTCCCCAAACCAGCCCTGACGACCATAGAGCAGCATAATCATGAGCCCAGCCACCACAGGAGAAATGGAAAAGGGCAAATCAATGACACTCAGAACAAAGGCTCGCCCTGGAAACTTATGCCGCGCGATCGCCCAAGCTGCACAGAGGCCAAAAATCGTATTGAGAGGAACCGCAATCACAGCTAACAACACCGTTAATTGGATTGCAAACAGGGATTCAGGGCTGGTTAAGTTATGGAGAAATGGGCCTACTCCCTTGCTAAAAGCGGCCACAAAAACATTCAGTGCAGGAATGTACAGCACTAAAACCAGAAAACTCACTGCAATCGCAATTAACACGGTTGGCACCCAAGACTTTTTAGCTTTTGGAACCTTGGTGGGAGCAGTCGTCAGTTCAACCCTATCCTTTGTACTAGTCATACCGTCGTCCCCAAGCTTGTAATAGGTTAATGCCCAGAAGTAGCACCAGAGAAATAATCAACAACGTTGTGCCAATAACGGTTGCTCCCGCAAAGTCATATTGTTCTAAGCGTTGAAAGATCAATACAGGTGCGATCAAATCTTTGAATGGTGTATTGGATGAAATGATGACTGTCGAACCATACTCCCCTACCGCACGGGAAAATCCGAGGGCCACCCCAGTCAAAATCGGCGGCATTAAGGGGGGGAAGATCACATGCCAGAAGGTTTGCCAAGGCGATGCCCCCATACACCAAGCTGACTCCTCCACATCCTTATCCAGTTCAGTTAAAACAGGCTGCACAGTTCGCACAACAAAGGGAAGGGAGATAAAAATCATGGCAATCCCAACCCCTATACGGGTAAAAGATACTTTGAGGCCGAAAGGTAAAAGCAAGGAACCAATCCAACCATTCTCGCTGTAGACCGTGGCCAGGGTTAAGCCAGCAACGGCTGTAGGTAATGCAAATGGGAGATCGACAGAAGCATCAATGAGTCGCTTCAACGGAAAGTCATAGCGCACCAACACCCAAGCAATTAAGGTACCAAAGACACCATCAATCAAAGCGGCAACAATCGCCGTTGTAAACGTAACATCGTAGGTCGCTAAGGCAACTTCACTGGTGGCAATGCGCCAAAATTCACTGGGGCCGATCGTGCTGGCCTTTGTAATCATCGCCGCGATCGGCAATAACAACATAAAAGCCAGATAGAAAATGGTAATTCTGAGGGGCCAAGAAATCTTACTTAACTGACGAAAAGGGGCTTGCCAAGCGGGTGAACGATGAACAGGTGGAGGGGACGTAATAGTCATAGAAAATTTATCAGCAAAGATGAATGGAAGCAGAAATCCTACTCAAGAAAAGAGGACGTTAAAGCATTGCCCCAGCCAAGGGAATGACCAAAGGCGACCACTCGGTCATTGAGCACCTGTGTATCGATTAAAAAGCCATCATGACCATGAATGGAGGTGATCGAAGTCCATTGCGCTTTGGGCATTGCTTCAGCTAAAAATTGTTGCTCTGAGGGAGGATACAGAACATCAGTGTCAATGGAAACAACAAGCGTTGGTTGATGAATGGTTTGCAAAACGGAACCATATTCACCCCGTTGATGACTAATGTCGTGGTAATCCATGGCTTGGGTCAGGGTGATGTAGGTGTTTGCATCAAATCGTTCAACCAGCTTTTGCCCATGGCGATATAAGTACTGTTGAACCGAAAAAGACACACCTTCTGGGGGTTTGGGAATGGCAGAATAGGGAAAAGAAGCCCGATCGATCTGCCGTCCAAACCGCTGCTCAAAACTCTGCCAGGAACGATAGGTACTCATGGCGATCATACGAGCGATCGCTAACCCGTGATTCGGCGATTGCTCAGGGGAATAGCGGCCCGCAGCCCAATGGGGATCGGCATAAATAGCTTGCCGCTGGGCTTCACTGAGAGCAACACACCAGGCAGAATGACGCCCCGAAGTTGCAATCGGCACGATCGCCTGTACCCAGTCAGGATACAGCAACGCCCATTCCAAGACTTGCATTCCCCCTAATGATCCGCCAATGACTAATTTGAGTCGTTGCACGGATAGCTGTTCCAGTAACTTAGCTTGTACCCGCACCATATCCCGAATCGTAATTGTGGGAAATGTACTGGCGTAAGGTTCATTCATGATCGGATTCAGACTGGTTGGCCCGGTGGTGCCATAGCAACTTCCCAGAATATTGCTACAAATGATGAAATCCTGACCAGGATCAAAAACCTTCCCCGAACCAAACAAATCCTTCCACCAGCGATCGGCATCCGCAGATCCGGTTAAGGCGTGACAAATTAAGATTGCATTATCACCCTGTGAATTTAAAGTTCCCCAAGTACGATAGGCTACTTGAACATTAGGTAAGTTGCCACCAGATTCTAAACCCAAAGGTTCAGGTAATTGGTAAAACTGGGTTTTCGATGAAATCCACTGCTGATAATGCATGCCGAAGTCACCTCCTTAAACTGGCGACTAATGATGGGGGATGGGCAGGGCTAGCTAGTGATTAATAGCTAGTTATTGACAGCTACTGCTAGCTTGATCAAAAGCTTGGGCAAAATCCGCTTTGATATCGTCAAGATGTTCCAGCCCAACGGATACTCGAATTAAATCAGGCGTCACTCCAGCGGAGCGTTGTTCTGTTTCACTGAGTTGTTGATGGGTCGTGGAAGCGGGATGAATGACCAGGGTCTTGGCATCTCCCACATTCGCTAAGTGGCTGGCAAGCTTAACATGGTTGATGAAAGCTCGACCAAACTCTAATCCCCCTTTAATTCCAAAGTTCAGTACGCCCCCAAACCCATGCTGGAGATATTTCTGAGCCCGATCGTGATACGGGTGATACGGTAAACCTAGATAGCTAACCCAGGCAACTTGGGGATGGGTTTGCAACCACTGGGCTAATTCCAAGGCATTTTGCCCATGGCGATCGACCCGAAGGGACAGCGTTTCTAAACCCTGGAGTAGCAGAAACGCATTAAAGGGACTGAGGCTCGGCCCCAGATCCCGTAAGCCTTCTACCCTGGCGCGGATAATGAAAGCAATATTGCCAAAGGGACTGTCAGGGCCAAAGGTTTCATCAAAATTCAGGCCATGATATCCCGGTGAAGGAGAGGTAAAGCTGGGAAATTTACCATTTCCCCAATCAAAGCGTCCTGAGTCAACAATGACCCCGCCGATCGAAGTACCGTGGCCACCAATCCATTTTGTGGCGGACTGCACTACGATATCAGCCCCATGGTCAATGGGACGACACAGATAACCCGCTGCCCCAAAGGTATTGTCTACAATCAAGGGAATCCCATGCTCGTGGGCAATGTGGGCTAGGGTGGCAAAGTCTGGCACATTAAACTGAGGATTGCCGATCGTTTCAACGTACAACGCTTTTGTCCGTTCATCGATCGCTTGACGAAATCCCTCCGCGTCATCGCCCTCCACAAACTTGACCTGGATGCCCAAGCGGGGTAGAGCAACCTTGAATTGGTTGTAGCTCCCCCCGTACAGAAAACTGGTGGAAACGATGTTGTCTCCCGCTTCTGCGATCGTGCTGATTGCTAGAAACTGTGCAGCCTGTCCGCTGGAGGTTGCCAAGGCTGCCACCCCACCTTCCAGGGCCGCCACTCGCTTTTCAAACACATCCGTTGTCGGATTCATAATGCGAGTATAGATGTTGCCAAATTCCTTTAAGGCAAAGAGATTCGCACCATGATCTGCACTATCAAACGTGTAGGAAGTGGTTTGATAAATTGGAACTGCGCGGGCATTGGTTCCAGGGGCAGGGGTTTGTCCAGCGTGAACCTGTAAGGTTTCAAAACGATATGGGGATGACATGGCTTTAATCCTCAGCGGGACAGTACTAACAGCGCGATCCCCTCGGCATCCTAGAAAATCGCGCTAGGATTTTATCTACTTCTTACCGATGGAAGCTTCGATCGCATCAAACGGGCCGCCATCATCAAAGGCTTTCTGGGCTTCCTTCCAACCGCCATACTCGTCAATTTTGGCAAGCTCCTTCACCGCCGGGAATTGCTTGGCAATTTCAGGTTCTTGTTTCAAATCGCCCAAAGGCCGGAACCCAACCTTGGCGAACTCCCGCTGAGCATCAGGCGTAAACAGGAATTTCACAAAGGCTTCTGCTGCTTCCCGCGTACCATGCTTGTCTACGTTCTTGTCGATCACAGTCACTGGTGTATCAATGGAGATATTCACTTCAGGGACGACAAAGTCTACTTTCTCACCTTTCTGCTTAGCTAGGATGACTTCGTTCTCATAGTTCACCAAAGCATCCCCTTGCCCCTGTTTTGCAAAGGCATCCGTTGACTCCCGCGCATCCTTAGCAAGCACCACAACGTTCTGGAAAGCTTTGGTCACAAATTCCTTCGCTTTGCCATCATCCCCTCCCGTTTTCTTGGCATAATTCCACAGCGCGTAGTAGTTCCAACGCGCCCCCCCGGAGGTCTTAGGGTTCGGAGTCACCCATTTCACGTCGTCGCGGGCCAGATCTGCAAAGGTTTTAATATTTTTGGGATTACCTTCACGGGTAATGATTGCGGCTACCGTTTCACCGACAATTCCGTTGTTGGGAACCCGCTGCGTCCAATTCTCTTGTACAAACCCACCTTTTACCAGCTTGTTAACATCGGCCCCGATCGCTAAATGCACCACATCTGCTTCCAAGCCATCGAGGATCGCGCGGGTTTGGGTACCAGATCCCCCGTAGCTCTGTTTGAAGGTGACATTTTGGCCACTGTGATCCTTTTTCCACTGCTCTTGGAATTTTGGAATGATGGCATCATGGGCCGCTTTCGGCACCGCATAGCCCACTAACGTCAGTTCAATATCCTTCTTTCCACCCTCTGCACTGTTGCCTGGTGAAGCAGGGGCATTTGATTGATTCCCACCCGAGCAAGCCGCTAGCGAAACGCTGAGAGCCGCCCCAACCAAGAACAACCCGACCAAGCTTTTGAGTGACTTGAAACGAAAGCGGGGCAGGCGCTCTCGAAAAATCCTAAATACGGCTTGCTGCACAGTCATCGCTGCTCTCCTTTTTAATCTACGGTAAATCGATGGGATTACCGTTTAATCTCTAGAGGATTATCCTACAAAGGTTTTTCCAGAAAAGCAAGAAAAAAACTTAATTCCGATCGGAGAACCGAGGATTTAATCCCGACGTCCTTACCTAGGCATAGCCCTTCTACTGAAATGGGCATGGAAGATTGACGTAGCCTAGAAGTGGGGGTTGGTTGCAACTCAGCCAAGTGAGAAGACGAAGGAAGAATTGCAGGAGAAAACTAGCCAGACGAGGGGGATAAGAATGTTTCAAACTCAGTCTCAATTCAAGCTGATATCCAATCATCATCTAGTAAATTCTCAAAAAAAAATCTCCCTGTCAGCAAGTCAGGAAGATTTAATAAGGAGATTAAATTGCTAGACGCTTTACAAAAGCGTAGTAGATATATCATAGGACTCTCTTACTCATCCTAGAAAGTACATTAGATACAAATTCTATCCATTTTTTACAGCATCAAAATAATTTGAAGTTATGTTTCTCAGCCCATATTTTCTAAGTTTTCTTCTAATCTCCAATCTGAGATCTTTAATTAACAATTTTCCATATCCCACAAGAGGCAACAACTTTTTGCCCTCATCCCCTCGACCCTTCTTCCGCTCTCTAGGATAAGAGGAATCAAGCCGATTTTAGTCCCTTGGGGTAAAGTCTCCGCATAAATTACACATCGCATATATCACAAATTTACATATCACAAGGTGGGAAAATATCAATCATAATAATGAGATTACATATCCCAAAAATTACATCATCAAATCAAATCATCAAGTCAAAACTAAAACTTAAAAAGTAGCGAGGTAAAATAATAAAAATAAAAATCTCCCTATCAAAAATAGGAAGATTCATTCAGCAAGCGTAGACACGTTTCAACAGGAAAAAATAAACAGCAAGCTAAAGTGGCGTAATACTAGCGACCTTCCCCCCCTGGCTATGAATCCGTTGGAGGTAACTCGATAATGCTTCGTAGGGAATAATTACCGCCTGATTCACTTGGCGAACTTTAGGGTAACCCAACTTCGCCAGTCGGGCAGCTTCCACGCGATACAGCCGACCAGAACCGTAGGCTAAAGAACCGCCAAAGGTACTTTGTGGCGTTACCCCCCGTGCCGGAGCTTGGTAAGCAAACCCATTATTACTCCCTGATGGAGCAACCACCGGAGATGCACCATTACGCCCCAATTCCCCGACGAGTCGGGATGCTTTTCCAAGGACTTGAGATCGATCGCTGTTGGCATACCCCCGATAGAGTTTGAACAGTCGGGTAAAGCCCACAGTTTTTTGGCCTGTCTGCGTTGCAAAGCCTCGATAGTAGGGCACCACCCAATCCCCAAAGTTTTGGGTATACTCTGGGGAATCAATGTAGGAATCAATGTCAGCGTTATATCCCTTTTCTAGATATAAGTCTAAATGTGCCTGAATCTCTGACTCGTCATAGGGAGCACGGCCTAGCAAGTGCTTGTAGTTCAACTCGGTAAAACGGGTATGGAAACTACTCGAAAAAAATTTGGCTTTATAAAGATCGGACCTGGCAACTTGTCGAACAAAATCCTTGACCGTGATCGTTCCATTCAATAACAAAGATTCCGCACCGATTAACCGCTCTGACTTAAGCAAATAATCATTACCTAAAACTTGGCGGTAAACGGCTGCAATCACCGCGTAGATATCCGCTTGATTTGCCTTCGATCGCAGTTCAACGGGCACTGCATTTGTAAACGCAGAAACCCCTAAACGGGAAGCTGCACTTGTAATCACCATTCCAATTACCTACTTTGCACCTGTCTAAATGAACGGCTCACTGATAAGCTGTTCCGTAGGGCGATCGTCAGATCTTGGGTATCAGATCTTGTTTAGACGATCGCATTACTAGATAACCTATCAATGAGCCTTAACCTGTGAAGCAACTCTAGCTCAGGTTATTGATGATGTAATCAATATAAGAGTTGACTTCAACCGCCGGATCACCCGTTAAACCATGATTGCCCTTGATGTGCTTGAGGGCTTCAATGTACCAGCTAGGAGATAACTCGAAGCTCTTGTTGATTTCCGCCAGTCCAGCAACAAGGTAGTCATCGATCGGGCCGGTTCCCCCTACGACCAATGCGTAGGTCACGATGCGCAGGTAGTAGCCAATGTCCCGAACACACTTCGCCTTGCCCCGTGTATCCGAAGCATAGTTTTTCCCTTGGAGCTGGGTGGTGTAGGGATACTTTTGATAAACAGCGTTTGCTGCTGCTTCAGAGAGACTACCAGCCTTTCTAGAGAGCTCTTTTGCCGCTTCTAGAGAAACAGCAGCTTGGCGGAACCGACCAAAGGCAACTTGAATTTCAGTGCTACCGAGGAAACGGCCTTGGGAATCCGCAGACACAACTGCTTCAGTTAAAGGAGTCTTGCTCATGAACGAATTTTCTCCTAATAGCTCTAAGAATTTTTGTCTTTGTAAAAGAAGGAAAGATGCAAATAGCACCTATTCCTAGGAAGTAGTTCTAAAGTAGTTCCATGGAACCAGAACTTTAGCCAACGGCTGCGGATGCCCGATCAAAGTAAGTTGCAATTTCCGAAACCAAGGCACTGCAATCACCACGGGTGACTCCATTAGGATCATTCACCAAAGCGATCGCGGCATCTTTCAGTTTTTGAATGCCCACAGCCACGGAAGCACCTGGCGTACCCAATGCCAAGTAAGTTTCCCGCAGACCGTTCAGAGCGCGATCTTCAAGGACACTCGCATCCCCGGCATAAATTGCATAGGTGACGTAGCGCAAGATGATTTCCAAATCGCGCAAGCAAGCGGCTGCACGGCGGTTTGTATAAGCATTACCACCGGGTGCAATCAGTTGAGGCTGCTCTTCAAACAAAGCCCGTGCAGCATTGGTGACGATCGTGGATGCGTTACTCGAAATCCGGTTAACTGCATCAACTCGCTTGTTGCCTTCTCTAACGAAGTTAATCAAAGCATCGATTTGGGCATCGCTGACGTATTCACCCCGTGCATCAGCTTGGGCTGTCACCTTAGAAAAGGCATCTTGCACCATGGTTGCAATCTCCTAAAAATTGTTGTTTTGAAACTAAATAGACTTTCAGTAATGTGTTTTGAGTAATCAACCCATCGTCTAGAACTTGATTTTCCAGAAATTAGTCAACTTAAGGAGCCCATCATTTAGAACGACATGATAAGAAGCCTAAAGAATTTACTCAAGCAACACTGAAATTACATAGCGAGAAACATTAATGAGAAATAAACACAACGCTTAGGTACGCTTATTTCGTCATCTGCATTTCTCTTGGGTTCATTTATACAACACTTACAAAGTCTTTTTTGATTACGAAACATTACTACCTTGTCGTAATGCGAGAGCACTAAAAACCTAAAAATGTATATCTCATTACTTTAAAAAAGTAATTGAATTTGCATTTTGACCAAAGCTCTTTCTTAAAGCAGTTCTCCTTGTAGTTTCAGTCACTAATTTTTTGTTTATTTTGATACGCTTTTTTATGAGTATTTTTACAAAACTTAGTTAATTTATCTTAGATCACATCTTTTGTTGAGCAGTCTGAAACTCATGCTATTGCCAGTATTGAGGGCGTTGTAGCCAGCTCAATTTGTAGGCTAGAGGGAAGTTTTGCAGAAATAGGGAAAGAAATTTCCAAGCTCATTTAGAACCGATGCACAATCCCGTTATTTCCACCGTTATTTCTACCGGCAATTCAAATTTGACAGCCGGTACATGCTTGACTACCTCTAATTCTGAACAGCCTGAAGAAAATCATTTTCAAATTACACAAAAATTGCCTTGGGTCAAGACCATTCAATACATCACTCTACAATTTTCAGACTTTATTGCATCAATGAATCAGTATCCTTTGGAAACGTTGACACCATTTCACCGTTTTTAGAGAAAAAATTGTTGGCCTCTTGATCTTGGGTAATTTTTGTGACATTCTTTTATGCAGTTCAAAAAATACGGTATTCCGATTGATTTACCGTAGATTAAATAGGTCAGGGAGTTGGCTAGATAGACGATCGCCTTAATTGAGTCACCTTGATTGAATCGTTATCAGTGAGTCGTTGTCTGTCCATTGAGCACCGCCGCTTATCAGAAGAACATCTCGAGAACAGAGAACACCAGAGGAGCAAGCTATTATGACGACCTTCAAACCATCTATTCCATCATTTGCGGCAGTGGGTCTTGGGCTAAGCTTGTCGCTGATGCCCATTGGAGTTTCCTCAGCGTTTGCTGCACCTGTAGAGCAAAAACTGATTGCTCAAAAACCCAACAAAGTAGAAATTACGCTCGTGAGCTTTGCCGTCACCAAAGCCGCCCACGATCGCATCATTCCCTTATTCCAAGAAAAGTGGAAGCGAGAAAAGGGCCAAGAAGTGGTCATCAATCGTAGCTATGGCGGATCGGGTAGCCAGACACGAGCTGTTCTAGATGGCCTCGAAGCAGATGTGGTGTCCCTGGCACTGGCACTGGATACCAAGCGTTTAGAAAAGGATGGGTTGATTCAACCCGGATGGGAAAATGAAGCTCCCAATGATGCAATCGTCACTAAGTCGGTTATTGCATTAGTCACTCGTCCCGGCAATCCTAAGAAAGTTAAAACCTGGAGTGATCTCGCCAATGGTGTACAGGTCATTACGGCCAATCCTAAAACCTCCGGAGGCGCAATTTGGAATTTTCTCGGACTTTGGGGTTCCGTGAGTCAGACTGGGGGCAATGACACCCAAGCCAAGGAATTTTTTAGCAAAGTTGCTAAAAACGTTCCTGTCTGGCCCAAGGATGCAAGAGAATCCACTGACATTTTCCTCAAAAAAGGGCAAGGAGACGTTTTACTGAATTATGAGCATGAAGTGATTCTGGCTGAACAAAATGGCGATCGCGCTTTCTACGTGATCCCGCCTGTCAATATCTCGATCGATAACCCGATCGCGGTAGTTGATAAAATCGTTGACAAACGTGGCAGTCGTGAAGTCTCGGAAGCCTTAGTGAAGTTCCTGTATAGCCCAGAAGCACAACGGGAATACGCCAAGGTTGGCTTCCGTCCAGTGGATAGTGGAGTTGCCAAAGAGTTCGAGAAGAAATTCCCGAAGGTCAGCAAATTGTACACCGTCAAGGACTTTGGAGGGTGGGACGAAGTTCAGAAGAAGTTCTTTGCTGACGGCGCAATCTTTGATCAAGTGGTCAATAAACGCTAGATTCTTAGCATCTTTCTGAGGAACCCTTCCATAAGCCCCTTGTCGGGAAATTCCCACTCAAGTCCTTAAAGGCTCATTGTAGGATTTGGGGCTTATTTCAAGGGTTCCCATGGATTATTCCTCACAATTTTGGTATCGGCAAATGCCTACAGGCGCAGTGTAATTTACATCCAGTGCCTGTAGTTTTTCTTCTTCTCATTCATCTTCATCGTGAGTCTCAAGCGTAATACCCGTGTTAAAGTTTTTTCCTCCTAAAACAACGTCCGAGGCCAGCCAGAATTTGTTACCTGACTCGTCTACTGCACCCCAATCGATTGCTGAAAATCACACGACAGTGACTACTACAGCGATCGATGAATGGTTGCATGCAGCCCCCGCTCCCCATGGCCAAACCACCAAAAAGCTACTCGGATTAGGAATGGCAATTTCTTTAGGACTCCATGGCCTATCGCTGGTCATTCCCACGGGAGGAGACAAACAAGAAGCCGCACCTGTGAAACCAGAAGAAAAAAAGGTGCGAATTACGCAACTTCCAACGATTACCAAATCGACCGGAATTAAATCTGTCAAGACTCAGAAAACAGCCGCCCTGAGCAAACCCACCGTCGCCCCACCACCCAACCAGCCCTCGAACCCGATTCCACCTGCCACCCCTCCCAAGGTCACGGAAACTAAGCAGACAGAAACTAAGGACGATTCCAAGCAAAGCGCTTCGGAAGAGAATACGTCCTCTGCTTGGGATGATTTTCCCATCTATCCAGGGGCAGTCGCCGGTTGCTACGGACAATCTGCTTGCTTCACGACCACAAAAGACTTAGCATCTGTCGCCAGCTTTTTTGAAAAGGAACTCCCTGGTAAAAAATATCAAGCTTCTCTCGTCTTGAATAAATCGGATCACAAGGCTTATCAAGTTTCCCGGAAAGGTCAGGGCCAAATTCTGAATATCTTAGTGGATACCACGGGCACCGCCATTTATGTTCTGGCACCGGAAGTCATCGCCCTAGGAGACCTCGCTAAAGCCGTTCCTGTCCCTCCGGATGTCGCCGAAATTCTCGGTTCTACTTCAGCGCCAGATGCCACCCCAGATAGTTTGGCACGGCCCACGATCGCCTTTGCAGGCACAAAACTCAAGCCTGGAGTTTCGGCAGCGCTACTATTTGACGAAGCTCCAGAAGACGTATTTCCAACCTATATTCAGGGCAACTTGGGCACCCGAGAAATTAATTTTGATGGCCCCACTGCTTACAACGGTGGCTTCCTGTACACCGTGGATGCCTCGAAGAAGCTCTACGTTTTCATTCTCCCAAGTACCAAGGGGGGCAGTGTCTTGACGATTTGGAATGTGCCCCCCCAATAAAGTCCTAACAAAATTCATCGCAACGTTCATCATAAACCTGTCAATTGCTTAAGCCGAGGAATATCAATGTCTAACTTCTATGAAACGATCGCCAAAGGGGGGCCAGTGATGATCCCACTGGTCGGTTTGTCCGTTGCAACCATTGGTTGCGCGATCGAACGAACCGTATTCTGGCGACAGTTACTCAAGCAAGAAGGTCGAATTGTCCACGATGTTTTAGAGTCAGCCCACACCGATCTTGCATTGGCCGCAGATATTGCACGGCGGGGCAGTCATCTTCCCATCGGGCGCTATCTACTGGCACCACTACGCTTGCACCAGCCCACGCCCGAGACGTTTCACTTAGCCTTAGAAACTTCGAGCGAAAAAGAATTTATTGAAATTCGCCGAGGACACAAACTACTGGAAAGCGTTGTTGGAATTGCTCCATTACTGGGTCTTTTAGGAACCGTCACCGGTTTGATCATGACGTTTAGTAATCTCAACATCGGTGGCGGCGGTGGGGCAAGCAGTGCAGGAGATTTGGGCAAAGCGGCGGAGGGAATCGGGGAAGCCTTGATCACAACGGCGGGAGGAATGATTGTCGCAATTATTGCCTTGAGTATTTTGCGAGTGTTAGTTTCCCTGGAAGCCAAGCAACTGGATTATTTTTCGATCGTTGGCAGTGAACTGGAATTGATTTATCGACAGATTTGGTACGAACCGAAGTTTCAATACCAAAAATCCGCATCTAATCCTGACGTGGGCAGAATTAATGACTTTATCCCGATCGATCGCAGCACAGTGGACGGTTAATCATGGTACTGAAACGCCGCAATCACCCTAGTAATCAGATGCCAGAGGTCAACCTGGTACCCATGATGGACGTGGTTATGACCATTCTCACGTTTTTCATCATTGTTTCAATGACTTTGACGAAACAGCAAAATGCATTAAACGTCACCCTGCCCAGTGCTAATGCCCCTGCTAACCCGTCAGCCAACAAAGGCCCTGACCCCATGATTGTCGCGATCGATGCCCAAGGCAAATTAGCCGTGAAAGATGTTGTTGTGAGTGAAACGGATTTGTCACAGCAAGTACAAACTTTTTTGGCCAGCAGCCCCCAAGCCGCCGTTCTCCTCAAAGCCGATCGCAAAGTGTCCTATGAACAATTGGCCAAGGTTTTAGGTACCTTACAAAAAGTGGGTGGAGAACGGGTTTCCTTAGCCATTGAGGGAAATTAGCATGGCAAAACGAATTAGCATGGCAAAACGTAGTGTCACTTTAGGCATGGAAGTCAGTGCACTGAGTGCACTCATCCTGACCAGCCTAACCGGGTGCAATCAATCCTCCGCAACCCATCAGATAGAAACCATTCTCAAAGCAGAGATTGAAAAGCAGAATGGCATCCCCGTCAAAGCCATTACCTGCCCCAAGAATTTGCAAGCTCAACCCGACCAAGAATTTGAATGCACGGGAGCCTTAAACCCAGAGGGGGGCTTTTTTATTCAAGTCAGGGCCACAGCAGAAAAAGACAAGGTCAAATGGGAGATTCCCCATTCCTGGCGATTACTCAACCTCACTAAATTCGAGTCCGAGGTTCGAGAGGTTTTGGGCCAAACACAGACCCCCGTAAACCCCAATCCCACCCAATCAGCCATAGCCTCTGCAACCCCACCCCTAGCAGGCTCGGCACCTTCAACAGCCACCACCCCTGAGGCAGGACTAGTCCCTTTCCCAAAGACGCTGAAAGTTGACTGTGGTGGTGGCTATCGTGCGGTTAAACCAGGAGATAGTTTTGAGTGCAAATTGCTGGATGCTTCAACATCAACTGCACCTGACAAATCCCCACCATCGGCAACCCTCCGTAGTACTAGCAATGACATTGTTAGCGTCAAGATTGAGCCCGAAGGAAAAATCACCTGGCAAGCCATCCGCGAGGAAGCTGGGTCGGCTACTAAGGCTATTGAGATCGGCAGTCCAACACCATCTGTTACCTCCACTGCTGGGAGCTTAGCAACGCCATCAGCCACTACCACATCAACACCCAGCAATGGCGCGATCGAAGCAGCCCCTCAGGATGCAACCGGATGGCGCGAATTAGGGGAATAAAATGGAATGACGGATTGGGCTAAGGGTTGACCATCCTGGAACACGAGCAGTTCTCCGGGTTGCAACGTGATCCACTCTTCATTGTCAGTCAATGGAACCGTTGCAATGATAGCCACCCGATCGCTCGCCGTTGTCAGTTCTTGAAAATCAACCGTTATATCTTCATCCACCAAATGAGCCGCTGCAAAAGGGGCTTGCCGGATAATGTAACTTAGCTTCGTAGAACAATGCACAAATAAATGCTCACCATCCGAGAGCAAGTAGTTAAACACTCCATACTGTGCAATCTCTTGAGTCAGCGCTTCCAAGACTGGATAAAGGGCTTCCAAGGGCGGTTTGCCCTGGGGAAAGTGTTGACGCAAGGTTTCTAAAATCTGGCAAAACGCTTGTTCACTATCCGTACTCCCCACCGGGCAGTAGTGGCCTCGATTTTGATAATGAAACTCTTTGAGATCGCCATTGTGGGCAAACACCCAATAGCGTCCCCATAACTCGCGCTTAAATGGATGACAGTTTTCTAACCCCACCGGCCCGATCGTTGCCTTACGAATATGGGCAATGACATTCGTAGATTTAATCGGATATTGCCTCACTAATTGCGCAATCGGAGACTTGATCGACGGTTGATCATCTAAAAACACCCGGCATCCCAACCCTTCAAAAAAGGCAATGCCCCAGCCATCCCGATGCTCATCGGTTTTTCCGCCCCTCGCACAAAAGCCTTCAAAGGAAAAGCAGATATCGGTAGGGACATTGCAGTTCATTCCGAGTAATTGGCACATAAATCACACCTACCGACTGAATTTGAGGGTCGCTTACAGCAAGAATCGCCTACAGAAAAACATTGCTTAGAGCAAGAATCACGTTTAACGCAAAGATCACGCTTAACGCAAGTAATACCAAATCAACTTGTGATTGCAACACATAACGATCCCCCCTAACCCCCCTTAATAAGGGGGGAATTCAGTCAACTTGTTTCAAAGTCCCCTTTAACAAGGGGGATTTAGGGGGATCGAATCTATAGCATTGATCAATCAATTGGGTATGACCCGAACTTCGAGGCGCGATTAAAACGCTGAGCAGCGATCAAAACACAATGGTCTCAATCCCGCATGTCCTCGATTCTAGCGGAAACTTGTCAGAGTAAAGTTGAGATTCACCATTTTTATCTACGGTTATCCGATGGGAATACCGTATATTATAAAGCTATCCCGTTACGTTGATAAAAATTGGGTTCTATGGGAATTTTGGATAGCATTACCGATGCGATTGGTTCTACCCCTTTGGTGCAACTCAATCGCATCCCCCAGTCAGAAGGCTGTCTTGCAAAGATTGCACTCAAACTAGAAGGACTGAATCCCTCTGCATCCGTCAAAGATCGCATCGCCCTCAGCATGATTCGATCGGCGGAAGAAGAAGGACTGATTAAACCCGGTGAGTCGATATTAGTAGAACCCACCTCTGGCAATACCGGTATTGCTCTAGCCATGATTGCCGCTGCTCGGGGATATCGCCTCATCCTCACCATGCCGGAAACCATGAGTATTGAACGCCAACTCATGCTAAAAGCCTTTGGGGCCGAACTGGAATTAACCCCCAGTTTAGGGGGGATGCGCAATGCCATCTCGCGGGCAGAAGAAATCGTTGCAACCACGCCCAAAGCCTTCATGTTGCAGCAATTTCGGAATTCCGCCAATCCTAAAATTCATCGAGAAACCACGGCTGAAGAAATTTGGGCAGATACTGATGGTCACGTCGATATTGTTGTGGCTGGGATAGGCACGGGTGGCACCATTACTGGCGTTTCTGAAGCCCTCAAAGCCAAGAAACCCAGCCTACAAACGATCGGAGTTGAACCCGTTACCAGTGCAGTTCTAACCGGCGGCAAGCCCGGAGAACACAAAATTCAAGGCATTGGGGCTGGATTTATTCCACCGGTTTTGCGTCTAGAACTGATCGATGAAGTCATCACAGTGGCCGATGATCATGCCATTCGCTATGGCCAAAGACTCGCCAGAGAAGAGGGCATTTTGTCTGGAATTTCTTCAGGAGCTGCGCTCTGGGCGGCTGTACAAATCGGCAAACGAGCTGAGAATGCCAATAAACTCATTGTCGTCATTCAACCCAGTTTTGGAGAACGCTACCTCAGCACCCCGCTATTTAAGGATCTCGACCTCTATCATCAACCCCGCTTGGCTCCCTGTTAAGCATCACACGTCTTATGTGCCTCATCGTCCTAGTGCCGATTCCGTGACTTGATCCTAACTATTACTATCTGAGAAAGATTAAATCCCCGGTTTTCCGACCAAGAAACTGGGGTATACTAAACTTAACCAATCTACACCTAAAGTTCTATGGCACATCTTTTGCTAGCTGGCGGAACGATTCTATCTAAGGGACAAGAAATTGCCGCTCATCTTGCCGAGATTGGGGTTGAGCTACACCATTGGAGTCTAGGTGAGCAACTCGATTCCTCAGAACTTTTGGTGCAGCAAGATGGGTTAACCGCTGTAGAAAAACAAAGTCTTCTCTGTCTCTATAGCCAGAACTTTAAAGCCCTGCAATATCAGACAAACTGCCAATGGTGTGAAGTTGCGATCGTCCATCCCGGCAATAGCCAATTACTATCCTTAATAACGATGTACGATCGTTTGCACTATCATACCGATCCCGAAATCTGGCATTTACTTTCGGGGGAAATGCTGTTTAGATTTATTTGTCCAGATGGCAGCGAGATGCAACTACAACTTGAAGTTGGTGATTACTTACAGATTCCAGCCTTTGTAGAACACGCATCCAGTCCTGGCGCAACCCTCTCCTACCAAGCAGTTCGGTACTTTATCACTGCAAAAGGTTGGGTCCCCCATTATTCAACCCCCGTACCGTTTTCCCGCTAGTAGAGAACTAGTAGAACACTTACAATTAGATAATTCAAACATCGGGCGATCGTTAAGCGATCGCCCGATTTTGGTTAATTTGGTACTGATTGATCCTCCTCATAGGCCCAATAGGAAGAATGCCAGAGACCCGCTAGAAGAAGAACCTTAGCGTAGACTCGCCATGCAATCTAGATTCGTCAAATTGGGCCGACGGAAATAGGCCATGGCTTGCAATCCCATACTCTTACAAACCTCTGCACAACGACGGCATAGAGCCGCACAATCCGCTAACTGTTGGTTTTGAGGAACGGACTCACAGACAGCAGCGCACTTTTCACACATTTCAGAACACAGTTGGCAGGTTCTTCCCATGAACTCTGAGCCATCGGTGATCAGGTTAACTGTCATTACACACATTTCAGAACAATCCCGCAACAAACAGAGAAGATTAATGTCTGTCTGTTGATCCTGTTGATTGAGGTATTCATTCAATGTGGTCATTGTCATCTCGTGACAGCGATTACAAATGTTAATGCAGTTTTGCATTTCTACACTCATAGTCATGGATGCTTGAGAACTTGCAGTTATAGACATCATGATGACCACCTCAGTGAGCAGAAAGAATTCATATCTCAACAGTAATCATGACGCCTTGGGTCGTCAATACAAACGAGTGAAGTCATTAGAACATTCCCCTCAAAGTCCCCTCTACAGGTCAAGATTTTCCAGTACCTTTTGAAATCCCCTCTGTAAATGTGGGATTTTGAGGCGTCTAGGATCTCAACACCTGATTCTGGAAGGCCAGATTAATTTCCCACAATCGACTCTGGATTCTCGGAATCAAACCCCTTTGTACAATCTTTTTCACTTTGCAGCTTGTAAGCAGCCCGTTAATAGGACTGAAGGAACAGGAAAAACGTCCTTTATATGTCATGAGTTTATGACATATGACCAGAAATCCCATGGGGAAGTCATCACGGAACCCATGGTAAAAACTTGCGATTTCTAGATTTGCAATTTTTAGAAAGCTGTGTAAATGTACTCAACAGAGTATACTACGGTTATCCGATCAAGTTGCCGTAGATTCTACAGTCGATCGCCGTAGATTACGCTGCGATCGTCCAAACATTTCAGGAGAAAACCTATGAAATTGGGTTCGATGGGGGCGAGAGGTCAACTGAGAAAACTGTCTGCCCCTAAATTTCTATCTTTGTTAGCAGTGCTGGTCGCCGTACTAGTGATTACACCTTGGGCCACGATCGCGCCAGGAACAGCAGCCACAAAAGCACAGATCCAGTTCGTTGCTCCAGATTGGGTAAAAGCCCACGCTAAGGACAAGAATTTACGAATTCTAGATGTACGGAACTCGCCATTAGATTACATTACGAGTCATGTCCCCAATGCCATCAATATTGCTGACACCGTTTTCCGGGGGCCCGATGGTTTCTTACCCGTGCAATATTGGGATACTGCTAAACTCGGCGATACTTTAGGTAAAGTAGGCGTGAACAATCAAAGCCATGTTTTAGTCTATTCCGACGGGCGGGATGTCTTGGGCGCAACCATGGTTGCTTATTTGTTGGAGCGATCGGGTATTCAAAACATTGCCGTTTTAGATAGTGGGTTTGCTGGCTATAAAGGCTCTGGGCAAGCTGCTACCAAGGAGTTTCCTAGATACTCACAACAGCGATTTACTGTCCGAGATAACCCATCCATTCGTGTCACACTGAACGATGTCAAAAACTTGATTGGCAAGCCGGGAGTAGTATTTATTGATCCCCGTCCAGGCGATTTGTTCCGAGGTGAAAAGGACATTTGGGTTCGTAACGGTCATATCCCTGGCGCACGCAATATCCCTTGGCCCACTTTTACGGAAGCGGATAATGCTCAGGATGCCCTAAAAAATCCTCACAAACTGAAGTCATTGGACGATATCCGCAAGTTACTGGCAGAGAAAGGGATTAAACCCACCGACGATATCATTGTCTCTTGTAGTACTGGACGGGAAGCCACCTTACAATACGTTGTCCTGAAGCACCTTCTGAATTATCCCAAGGTGCGTATTTACGAAGGCTCTTGGACAGAATACAGTACTACGGATCTTCCGGTTGAAACTGGGCCAGAAAAGCCCATCAAGGCATAACTTCACCAGAAGATCAGACCTTGAAAGAATGTTGACCGCAACGCAGGCATTAACAGCAATGAAAACATTAAATATTGCGTGGGCAATAGCCCTAGTCAGCTGTACTAGCTTAGCGCTAGTTCCAACTTTGATGGCACAACAATCCAATTCCGCTGATTTGATAAGTTGTACAACTTCCGATCCGCCCCCTAAAAATTCTACCGGGGGCAAGAACAGCTAGATTTGAGTAATTAACGCTTTGAGTCTCTTCAGGATCACGGTTTCTTGAGGAGACTTTTACTTGAAGAAACTTGTAGTAGTCCATAGGCATCTAGACTGCAATTATGAGTAGCATCACTCCTCTTGATTCATCTGACAGTGGTTTCGATCGCCCCTCCAACCAGACCCCCCAGCGCCATTTCGCAATGATCGCATTAGGGGTGTTTGTGATGGGAATGGTTGGGTTGAGTCGTTATAGCTGGCAACAGAGTGCATTATTTTTGATTGGTGGACTGTTTGGCGTTACATTGTATCGATCGGGGTTTGGGTTTGCCTCCGCTTATCGAAAGTTGTTTATACAACGTGAAGTAACGGGAATTTACGCCCAGTTAGTCATGTTGGGTGTAGCAACGATTTTGTTTGCACCCGTATTAGCCGCAGGCTCGATCGGAGGGCAAGTCGTAAAAGGAGCTGTGGCTCCAATCGGGTTGCAAGGCATAATCGGTGCAGTACTGTTTGGTGTGGGGATGCAGTTTGGTGGGGCTTGTGGTTGCGGCACACTTTACACTCTGGGCAGCGGCAGTTTGTCTATGGGCGTGACATTCCTAGCCTTTTCAGTGGGTGCATTTGTGGCCAGTCTAACTCGCTCTTTCTGGGCTGGTTTGCCATCGATCCCCCCGATTTCCCTAGGAATGAATTTTGGGTGGCTTGGAGCAGTCGTACTACAACTAGCGGTGATCACGCTCATAGCCATTTTCTTGCGCTGGAGCCAATACAAGGGGATTTTTTCGGGATGGCGTTCATTAGAGATCAAGTCATTTTTTCAGTTTCCAGGGACAAGGCGATCGTGGTTATCCGATCGCTGGTCATTATTCGTGGGAGCCGTTTTATTAGCCATTCTTAATTGGTTCACATTAATTATCTCGGGACAGCCTTGGCGCGTGACTTGGGGCTTTGCATTGGGTGCTGCTAAGGTAGCCCTCTTTCTAGGCTGGAATCCCAATGGTTACCCTGTTTGGGGAACTGGGAGCGGACAGCAAGCTCTGGGACAACCCCTCTTCACTGATGCCAGCATTGTGATTAACCTAGGAGTGATTTTAGGGGCATTAATCGCTGCATCTGCGGCTGGACAATTTTTGATTAAGACCGCGTGGAACTTACCAGCTATTGCATCGGCTTTAGGGGGAGGCTTTGCAATGGGCTACGGCGCATTCTTGGCCTTTGGATGCAATATCAGTGCATTTTTTGGGGGCATTGCTTCAACCAGTTTGCATGGCTGGATTTGGATTATTGCAGCCCTAGTGGGAACGGCAATCGGTCTCTGGCTACGTAGAAAACTAGGTTTCGAGGTCAATTGAGCGCGTTGCAAGCATGAAACATCTTTTAATCAACAGTAATGATTGGCAGACCATTTTGTTGAGACTAGCCATGGCGTTGTTACTGGGTGGAATCATTGGCCTCAATCGTCAACGAGGGGGACGATCGGCAGGGATGAGAACATTCATGTTAGTTAGTATGGGAGCAGCCCTTCTCGTCATGATTCCCCTACAGGTTGAAGATGATAGTTCATTTGCCACTGCTAATGCTCTCAGCCGTACTTTACAGGGGGTTGCCACTGGGGTTGGCTTCCTAGGTGCTGGTTTAATTTTGCAAGACCCCCCTCACCGAGGAGGCATCATTAAAGTTCGGGGGTTAACAACTGCTGCTTCAATCTGGGCGGCGGCGGGGTTAGGAGCCACGATCGGGTGTGGGCTATGGCAAATGGCCTTAATTGCATCATTTCTCATATTGATTACACTCAGTGGTGTGAAGCGGGTGAACCGCTCAATGAAAAAAGGACTTTTAAATAGGCATGTTCCGGATTGCCTAAAAATTCATCTCCATCGGAATACCCAATCATTCAGTGTGAGCAAGAAATCCAATGACACAAGCACAATGGACGGCAGTTGACGACTATCTGACGGATTTGTTGGTTCTACCGGATGCAGCCCTAGAAGCCGCACTCCAATCCACCATCGAGGCCAATCTACCCCAAATCAACGTTGCCCCTAACCAAGGAAAACTGCTACATATCCTGGCGCAAATTCGGGGTGCCAGCAAAATTTTAGAATTGGGCACTTTAGCAGGCTACAGCACCATTTGGCTAGCAAGGGCTTTACCAGCGGATGGCAAATTGATCACTCTAGAGGCCAACCCACACCATGCAGACGTTGCTCGCAAGAATCTTGAGCAGGCTGGACTGTCCGATCGGGTGGAAATCCGAGTAGGTCAGGCTCTCGAAACGTTGCCACAGTTAACCCATGAGGCTCCCTTTGATTTTGTCTTCATTGATGCCGACAAAGTCAATATTCCCCACTATTTTACTTGGGCACTCCGACTAACGCGGCAGGGCAGTGTCATTATTGTGGATAATGTGGTGCGTAAGGGGGGCATCATTGATGCAGAGAGTCGTGATGAAAATATTCAAGGCGTACGCAAATTTAATGAGTTGCTCTCAGCAGAACCTCGCGTAAAGGCCACTGCAATTCAGACCGTTGGAAGCAAGGGCTACGATGGATTCGCGATCGTGCTAGTAATTGCAGATGAAGATTAGATGCCAAACAAGTCAATCTTCTAAACCTATCTCATCGAACAAGAATTCGACAACTTTAATTTCGACAATTTTAATGTTGCATAATCTCATTCCATAGCATCATCGGCACATCATTATTATTGTTGCAACATTAACTACAGCAAATTTATCAAGACTAAATCTCTTCGAAGCTAGTACTTTTGAGGAGATTTTTTAATGTCACGAGAACTGACTCCAAAAGAATAAATGTAGAAGATTAATCACTTCTATTTATCAATATCACAATCAAGACTATTTGCTCTTATCAATTGAAGAGCATAGTCTTATATCATGGCGAAATTAAAGCTCCCCGAGCGATATATCACGACCTTGATAGTTTTTGAGAATACCCAGGAATAACACCGAATCCCACTAAAAAGCTGCCATTACAATCACAATAAGGAGAGGATAATGAACTGGCTAGAAGGCGCATTAATGACGGGTGTTGCCGCAGCTTTCGCAACAACCTTTGACGATAATATTTATTTGACCCTGTTCTTCAGCAAAGTGGATCGAAGCTTTCAGCCACGCCATGTGGTTATCGGTGAATATGTTGGATTTACGGTGTTGGTGGGTGTGAGTTTGGTCGGCTTTTTGGGACGGCTAGTGATTCCAGAAATTTGGATTGGCTTACTTGGCTTACTCCCTGTAATGATTGGGATTAGTCAACTGGCTACCTTAAGTCAGCAGGATCAACAGACCATTCAGACGGTCAGTAGTCAGCCCCAACTTCGCTCAGAGAAATCGCACAGATCCCCTGCCCCCCTCTGGAAAACACTGCGCGATCGGCAAACCTATCAAGTTTCAGCAGTAACAATTGCCAATGGTGGTAACAATATTGGTATCTATGTACCTTTATTTGCAGGTAGTACACTCCCGCATCTGGGCATCATTTTGAGTGTGTGCTATGCCACAGTGGGTCTATGGTGCTTCCTTTCCTATCACTTGACGCGGCAACCTAAAATCGCCTTTGCAGCTGCTCGGTATGCTAGGAAAATTTTCCCTTTCATTTTGATGTGGCTAGGAATGCGTATTTTGATTGACAATGAGTCCTATCGACTTCTCTTCGCAATGAACTAACAAACTTTATCCTCTCGCCAATAGTACCAGTACCCCAGAGAACTGAAACTGTAACTGTAACCATCGATCGCAACCATTGATTGCAACCCAAATTCTCAGCGAGTCTACTAGCATTTTAGTCGATGTTTAAAGAAGTCAGTGTGAAACTTAATCATTAGTTGCTGAGCAACTAGAATTTTAGAATAGAAAAATTATCAATTTTTCACTAAAAAGAGACTCTCATATGATGCTAGTAATCGCAACGATCCTAATCTCAATTCTACTCTTCATTCTACTATGGCGAGTCATCAAGGTAAGTATTGGACTACTTTTGGTCATTGTTGCAGTTATTGTAGGGCTACAATATGGCTTCGGCATTGAACCCGAACAATTATGGGCTGAGATACAGATTCTTCCCCAAAAAGCTACTCACTTCGTACAGGGCTTTAATTGGCAAGCATTAACCTCAATCTGGCTAGATTAACTGAAGTCAGATCTCCTACTTAACAGGCTAAATTACATAACTGTAGCATTTTCAGGGAAACGCGCTCAGAGGAAGCCCAAACCAACTTATGTGGTGTCCAGTGGATGACTACTTGGCTAAGGTAGCAAGAGCCCCCCAACCGGGTGCACCGCTTTCTGAAGTGTTTCATTCACTCGTTATTTACAACTCATGGAGTTGCTTTCTGCTGATCAACTACCGATCGCAGCCAATACCTGATCCAGGGTCAGATTCAGTTCAGGAAAGGTAGGTGAAATAATCCGTTCTGCTCCACGAAACAGACTGACTTGATATTCTCCATCGACCAACTGATAGACCAAAAACGCAGGCTGTTTAGGCGTACCAATGTATCGTCGTCCACCCAAACCGAGGTAATCTACAATCCAAAATTCAGGAATGCCCATTTCTTCGTAATCAGCAGCTTTACGCTGGTAATCATCACGCCAGTTAGTACTGACGACCTCAACCACTAAAGACATGGATGCACCATGAATCAAAGTAGATTCTCGTTGCCAGCGAGGTTCATCTGCTAATTTCGACTGATCCACGATGACCACATCGGGTAGATAACCTGACAATTCACTGAAAGGCTTAACAGTACAGCTTTTAGGGAGGAAATAGGGCAGTTGCAATCGGTCAATTTCCACCAACAGTCTCCGATTCAAGTATGCGACCACCTGTTCGTGGGATCCCGTGGGTTTCACTTCACACACCCTTCCATTGATTAACTCATAGCGTCCATCTTCTGGATACCAACCCATAAAATCATCAAAGCTCATGAGATTAGGAATTGCTTGTACCATATCAACTACCTCCTATTTAGTTAACCTATCTACTTTTCTAAAAGGATGGCTTAACCATTGAGGCATCAGTGTAGGACACTACACCCCCAGATCCACGCTTGAGAACGTAGCTCTAGTCTCTCATAATTCATTTTCCCCTTCCCCAACCTATTTCCCTAAATACACACTTTTCAGCCCCATTGTCCCCTTCTTCGTCACCCCCCAGTAACGCAGATAGCGGTAAGGGCCATAGGTCTTCCCCGTCTTAGAATCCGGAATCATCTTCAGCTCAATATGCCCTCGGCCCCCATGCTTCCCCAGCGGTGTGCCATCCTCACGAGTCTCCGGGTTCTCCTCCTCTACCGCCTCCCGCCGCGCCTCCAGTAGCCCCTGAATCATCTCAGCCAGATCCCCCAACTCATCCTCACCCCAATCCTGGAGTTCCTGAATCAACCGCGCTGCTTTGCTCCGCTTTGGCATCTCCTACCCCTGATCCCGCAAAAATCGCTTAGGGAATACTTAGGGATTTTTAACCTGTTTTTATTCCCTAAGTCCAGATTCACCTGTACTGCTTTTACTTAGGGAATAGTTAAGAGCCGTTTTACCTGATTTTATTCCCTAAACTTCGGCACTGCGCTTTATCCCTACCTCTATCAAACCGTGCTAGCGTAGAAACGATTCCTCACTGACAAAACTCCGATGATCACTCTCGGTATTACTAAAGCGATCACGAATCTCACCGAAGCTCACGCAAAATTGGGCATTGTACCTAGTACAGATGCAACCTTTTTTACCGAATGGCGAGAATCATTGCCTTCGCTCAGTGATACCGAAAAGGCAAAGCTCGATCAACTTAAACAGCGCTATTTCTACTATGCCGATCGCGGAGCCATCACTGAAGGCACAGTCAATTTAATTCTGCTCTTTCCTCTCCTAGAAACGCTGGGATTCATCGATCCCCCCTACCAAGTTCGGAGTGAAAAATATGTTCGGTTTGCCATTGAAGATGGTGATACCTTGCTGGATGGGTTAATTGATGCCTTGGTGATTCACGATCGCCTTTGGTTGATTGTGATTGAAAGTAAACGCTATGGGTTTAGTGTGCGACAAGCGATCGCCCAAACCTTAGCCTACATGGTCGGTGCACCGATTTTTCCTGTATTTGCCCTGATTACGACCGGAGAAGATTACCTGTTCGTTAAATGCGATCGTGACTCTTCCCACTATGCACTGTCAGACAAATTTACCCTCAGCACTGCCGAAGGCAACGAACTGTATACAGTCGCACAAATCTTGAAACGTCTGGTTAGTGGGTAGCAGACTATTCCCCCCAACTCGCTGAAACTTTGATATCCACAACCACCGGAATCGGATGCAGAAACTTCCGAGCTGCCACAACCATACAGCGGTGTAAGAGATCACTGCTGTGCTTCGCTTCAGTAGCAGGACACTCCAACAAAATCTCATCATGAATCGTACAAATCAGCTTGGCTCCTGTCTCTGCCAGCACTTTGTTGAGTTTCACTAACGCCAACTTCGTGATGTCAGCATTCAATCCCTGGACTGGATGATTTAGAAGTTCCGCCAGCCTAGGTTTATCGGCCCACCTGCGCCGCCGTCCTGCCAGGGTACGGCTCTCCTTTGTTCCCCGAATGTAACTGCGCTTGATCGTCTCATGCCACTCTGCCACCCCGGCGTAGGCTTCAAAGAAGCGCTTTCGGAATGCCTTTGCCTGCTCCAGAGACAGTGTAACCCCATACTTCATCTCCGCATAGCTCTGAAGTTTGGCGGCACCCATGCCGTAGATCAACCCAAAATTAATTGCTTTGGCCAGCCGTCGATCTTCCTCGCTTACATCCGCGATCGCTTTCCCAGTCACCAGTGCTGCGGTCAACCGATGAAGATCCTCACCCTTACGGTAGGCTCGTTGCATCCGGGTATCGCCACTCAATCGAGCCACAATTCGCAGCTCAATTTGCGAATAGTCCGCTCGCACGATCCGGCAGCCTGGTGCAGCAACAAAGCAGGTTCGAGCTGCGGCATCGCGAGGAATGGTTTGCAAAGGAGGATTACGACAAGAAAATCGACCCGACCTAGCTCCAAGCTGATAGTACGTCGGGTGAATCCTCCCTGTCACTGGATGGACGTGCTTGGGCAAGCGATCGGCAAACGTAGCCGTGATTTTGGAGAGGTGGCGATAGTCTAACAACGCTTGAATCACAGGGTACCGTTTCGCCAGAGGCACCAACTCTTTCTGGTTCGTTGAATTCACAGGAATCCCAGCCGCTTGCAGTGCTGCCAGTACCTGCTGCGAAGAATTAGGGTTGATTGCATCTGTCATCTCCGGCAGTAAGGACATTTGGGCATTACCCGCGATCCGGAGTTGCCTGACCTGATGAAGTGCCACATCTCGATCGTTCTCCAGCTTTGCCCCTAACGTTTTCCAGCGAGAGAGGTCAAGCAACATGCCATTCAATTCCATCTGAGCCACCGCAGGCATACAGTGAAACTCAAGGTGGGCAATTTTGAGGAGGTGCGATCTCTCCAGCTTCTTGACCAAAATCGGATACAGTTCCAATAAAATTGCGGCATCCAACGCTGCATACTGTAACTGTTTTGAAGTTAGGGGCTGGCTCCAATCACTGACCTGCTGGGTTTTATCCAGCTCCACATTCAATAGCTTTTGAGCAAGTATCTGCAACGAGAGACTTGTTTTTAACCCTGCCGTCAGCACTCGATAGGCCAGTTGTGTATCGAAGAAAGGTGCACTGGGCTGGAGTCCTGCCTTTGTAAGAAACTGCCAGTCGAATTTGCCATTGTGGGTAATTTTGATCGCGGGACTGGCGAGCAATTGGTGGAGCAGGCAGCGATCGTGAGGGGCAATCTGAGGTAAATCAATTAGAATCACGGGCTGATTGGGGACTGCAATTTGAATCAGTCGAATAGTATGAATATGAGGATCTAAACCAGTGGTTTCACAATCCAAACCAAGAATGGGAGACTGTTCTAGCAATCGTAATGCCGTTTCAAGTTGTTTATTGGATGTAATCAAGCAATAGGCCACATCTTTTAAATTAGAATCAGTTTTGCAAGCAGACATGATCGGAAATGGATGGAGAACTAGCTTGAAGGGGCGGTAGCACCAACCATTTCCGTCAACTTTTAGGATTTAAAACAATCTGACTTGCTCTGGTTGGTCGGTTGTTTGAACAGGATTAACGGCCTTTGCTTCTCCTGTTTCTCGATGATGTCGCTTTCCCCATCCTTGTTGGGCTGCGTGCTTTACAACACTTTGACGAATCGATCGACTCAAATTCTGAAACTCAGTTTTGACAGCCTTGAACTCAATTACATGACCACCCGTCAAGTCATAAAAATTGTCAGCCCCTTCGGGTAATTTGTTATGCTTCCGCATCACCTCATTACCTGCCCAAATGTAGAGGTCAGAATAGTCGCGGTGCATAGGTGCTTCAAAACTCGCAGGCATCATGTAAGCCAATACTTCAGTCGGGGTAGCGTAATCTCCCACTTGCTCCTGTTCATATTCAGAAAGAATGAGGTCAAACCGATCGTGGACACAGGCCGCCTTCAACCATTTTGGAACCACATCCCCCCACAAACTGCGATGCAATACCAGCGGGCCCGCTAAATAACGAACATGATGAATCGAAAAGTCTGCCATTTCTAACATACATGCTAATAATTCTTTGGGAACATCCAGGGATGCTAACAGCCGCAGCATCTCCAGAGTGCTAGATGAGCAACGGGTATCTTTATTCCCAGCCTCTTGTTGAAGAGTTCGGACTAACTCTTCAGGAATAAAACTCAATTGATCCACAGTACAAGTCTCCTGTAAAGCTGTAGCCGTTCCCCACAAACAGCCAGTTGGCTGGAGCATTGTTGTCCAACTGGTTGAGGTAATTACTCGGTCATACTTTATAGGCTGACAAGCATATTGTTTCGGATGGATGCTTGCATGATGAATTCTGAACCGATACTTGATTTCAATAGCAATCTTGATCGTAATAGTGGCTATCAATCGGGAGGCTATCAAGCCCATGGTTATGGATGTAGACAATCCATTTCTGGAGCAGGCACGAATCCCTGGCAAACCAATCACTTCAGCGATGGCTACCAGGAGAACATCTTTGAGCAAAACTTTGGTGATACGCCCTACTCAGAATCCACCGCGAAACCCAACCCTCGCCTAAGGGGCTATGGCAAGGGTTTTGGTTATCAGCAACAGCCGGAGCGCACTTTTTCTGCACCGGAATTAGAGCTATAAGCCCCCTTAACCCTGCTTGGTGTCATGAGTATCCCATTGCGAATGCCAGACAGCTTCAAGAGGCAGCGGGTTCTAGCCTGGATGATTTCGCTGTGCTTCATGGTCATGAGTTTTTGCGGGTTCAATGCCCCTGCATTGGCTCGTACCCTTGACGATGGCAGCTTACCAACCCGGATTCTAGAAGTTACCGGGAGTCAATCTGGGCTACCTGCAACTCAAGTTTTATTGCCCGACTGGAACCGGATCTCTTTATCGCAGATGCCGGGTATTAGTCGCTCTGGCTCGATCGATGGCAAACCTTATCAGCCAGTGTTGGGGTATGACCTGAGCCGCCGTTGGAATGCTGGCATGACTCCCGATCGGTATTTGAAGTTGGGGGACATTTCGCAGGCATTTCAGACAGAAGTATTCTCGCTAGGCACAATTTCCCAACTCACCAATCTCGATCTCAATCAAGTTGCCTTGAGTGTGTTTACCCTGGCAGCCGATCAAACCTTGAGCCATTTAGCAAAGGTGGTGCCGGGATTGGCGCAAACCAATGTGTGGGCGATCGCGCCTGTCGCGGCGCTTTTGGCTGCCAAAGCCGTCGGCATTAATGTCTCTGATCAGACCCTGGCTGAAGTACTAGCGCAGCATCCCCAGGTTGGACAGCTACGCTTAAAGGAGATTGATCTTTCTCGCTTTTCTGTCACCTCTATTTCCAACCTGGAAGCCGTTCAGCTTCAACAGTTTGAGGGCTGGATGAACAGCTTTGCCAAAGATATTCCAGGATTAGGCCAGGTACCATTAGGGGCAATGCCAAACCCAATTACCGAGATGGGGAATCTGGTCATGCGAGTTGATCAGGTCTATGGGCCAGCAGAAGCACAACGCAACAACACCATTTCTGGCTCTGATGTGCAGGGCTTTTCTGTCCCCTGCGCTGAAACGGATTGCGCCTATGTTGAACTCGATGATTTGGAGAACGCTGGACGTAGTGCGCGTGGCAGGCTGGAAGGCAAGCAATGGATTTCAGGAAAATATCAGGAAGTCCAGGGTGGCTGGGGTATCTTGCTATCGGTGAATGGTGGACGAGAACCTACAGGGCGCTTGCCCTTCGGTTCTGCCTTCAAAGTTGTGGTGATGGAGCCAGATGAACCCACAGATACCGTAGATACCGCTCTATTCTTCCGTTTCTGTGCCAACGCTTTGGGCTGTACGCCTTACTTCATTGGTCCAGTACCATTCTTTACCTACAAAGTGAATGCTTTGAGGTTTGTCGGGGATTTGAGCGATCAACGCGCTGCCTCTGCCTCTCAACCCACTGGAGCTAGTCGAGAGTCTGGAAGTAACCGAACTGGTGATAGAAATCAAAATAAGGGCAATCCCTGTACTTTCGGTGGCAGCAGTCAACCTGTGTCGGCACAATCCGTGCAAGGAATTGATTTAAATGCATTGGCAGAGGCAATCGCCAGCATCGAAAGTGCTGGAAGCGGAGGTTATCAGGCCGTCGGAGTTCATACCTGCGCAGATGGGGGAAGTCACTGTGGACGGGGTTTAGGACGTTACCAGTTCATGAGCTACAACCCTTATGCAGTCCAGTTAATTGCTGCAAAGCCAGGGGGGCAGGGATTCTTAAATCGGATTGGACAGGGCTACCAATCCACTGAAGCAGAACTGTTTCAATTCTTTCCACCTGCTGATCAGGATCGCGCCTTTATGGCAGACCTCGCTAACAAAATTCAGGTAACGCAAGGACAGATCGATCCAACAACTGGACAACCTTTTACAGGCAACCGCTTATTAGAACGAGTGGCTCAAAAACACTTTGGTGGCGACTACAGTCGCGTTGATAGTAGCGGTTCCGATGCATTGGGTCGTATGAGTTTACAGGATTACGGTCGCGCTGCTGTGACTCGCTATCGTAACGGTGGCAATGGCACATTAACCTGCGCTCCTAGTGCAACCCTGGCAAGCGTTAATTCCTCTGGCGTTAAAAGCAGGGAGGCCGCCCAGGGCAAAACACTGGGAAAGGCCACTGGTAGGCTGATCACCCCTGCTCCAGGCTTTCCAGTGACCAGTGAGTTTGGGCCTCGCTCTAGCCCTTGCGCGAGCTGTAGCTCTAATCATGCTGGCATTGATATCGGAACACCGATCGGGACACCGGTTCGGGCGGCTGATGACGGCAGTGTGCTCTACGCAGGGTGGCTATCCGGCTATGGCAAAACCCTGATTGTGGAACATACCAATGGCAGGATGACGCTCTATGCTCACCTAGATTCAATGGACGTGAGCGTGGGTACAACCGTACAACAGGGACAAGCGATCGCCCGTAGTGGGCAAAGTGGTTTGGGCACAGGCCCCCACCTGCACTTTGAAGTGATTGAAGGCGCGACTCCTGGCAATTGGCGTAGCGGTTCTTCCATCAATCCTAGACAGCGAGTTCAATTTTAAGGGGGAATTAACAATGCGACCACACCAACAATTTTCGTTCCGATCCATTAGCATACATTTTTCTTCATATTTTTGGTTGTTAATTTTGATAGGAGTGTTGTGCACGATTGGGCTGGGATACCTTCCTCTTGATGCTCAAACTACGGGTATTCCAAAAACCGTCAGTCGCTGTATTCCTCAACAAACTCGACAGCCCATTGTGCGAAGCGAGCTAATCGGTTCTAGTCGCTTGCAGGGCAAAGACTATTACCTGCTGGCAACTTATACCGAAAATAGCCAAGCACCAACGAATCTGATCATCGCGGTTAGGAATGGAAGCTGTGAGGAAGTGTTTTTTAACCCGATGGGCGATCGCCTTTCTTTTTCCAGTGCAGTTCCTCGATCGGTTGCCCAGCAGCTAACGCTGGCACAATACCGTCATGAAATTCAACGCATGGGCAAAGATCGCTTTCAGCAACAGGTCAGCCAGGGCGCAGCCTCAACTCAAAATCCTACCTGGTTTGCTGAGGAAGTCTGGGCACTGCGGCAGTTGGGCATTGCGGTTCCCGCCAATGTTCAGGTTCAACAGTGAATGCAAGTTGAGAAGGAAACTCGCTATGACAGATTCAGCTTCAAACCTGGCTCCAACTCAGCAAGAACTGAGCACACCCCCCATTCCTGCACCACCTCACTGGTTATGGCAGGTAGGATACTGGTTTCGCATCGGTTTTAGCCTTTTTCTGCTGTTATCGGTACTGATTGGCGTGGCAGGTTGTAGTTCCAGTGCAGCAACGGTTCCCTGGCAAAAAGCGACAGCAGTAGTCCCTGAATCTGTTTTAGAACAGGTGATTCAAGCGAACACTAATCTGGATATGGCACAAGCAAAAGAAACCCTGCTTGCTTGGACTGTAGACGGAAAAGCAAGCAAACTGACACTGTTTAATTTCAATACGCCTAATCTATGTGGAGCCTTGGGCTGTCTCTACGCTGGCTACTGGTTAAGAGAGAATCAACCCATAGTAGAGGTGTTCCAAAACTATCTCATCCCTAACCTTCCAGCAAATAAGGCGCTATTTCAAGTAGGAGAAAACCGGGGTCAGGCTCTGCCCTGTCTGGAGGTGTTACAGATGGAGAGCGATTCTCTCCGAGACGGCAAAGCCGATCGCTTACGACAGTTGAATTATTGTTTTAATGGCGATTCTCATTCCGAGAGGCTACGCCAACGCTATCAGCTTGCCGATAGTCAACCTCTTAAAGCGTCGTTCAGATAGTCTGATCCTAGATGGGATCCGAAAGCCTTTATTACGCAAAGACAGTAACTCGCCATCTTGGTGCTCTCAATGATTTAACAGGCGTGACAGTATAAGCCATTTCTTACCCAAGATTTCTTCAGCCCATTGATTTTATGCAATTTTTTTTGACTTCATGCAATCTTTACAGAAAATATTTGCATGGTGACTTTTCACATCTAGGATAAACCTGGTATATTTACGGACATGCTGAAAACGAGGTAGCAATTTACAAAATCATGATTGCCCCCTAGTGCATTGTCCTATGCATATTTCATGGTTCATTGTAGATTTGCAATCATAATTTGCTCACTCATTTCCAATGGGTCATCTCCATTCAGAATGGTCATTTCTAGCATTTTGATGAACGTTAATGTTTGTATATTTGCCTTTTAGCAATTTTAGGCTAATTCAACTTTCTTGAGCATTGCTGGTACATGATTGCTGGTACATGATTGCTGGCACATGATTGCTGGCTCATTGTGCAAGGCTAAACGCTGCATGCGAAAGTTATGGGCTTTCGTGCCCGGTGGTTGGGATTCATTCTATGTCCCAATCCAGCTTGCGGTGCAGATCGAGCAATCTCGATCGAGTATCGCTTTTCCACTGTTGTTAGTTTCTTCAGTTTGCAAATTTAAAGGTTTGTAATTGTCATGCCGACGCCTACTGACGCTTTCCTGGGTCTGTCTCTTTCTGCTGCGCAAAATTTGAATATTGTTAATGGTGTGCCCACGCTGCAACAGGAGAGTTTGTTGGCGACCAATCGGCAGGATGTATATCGCTGGAATCTCAGTAGTCGTAGCAGCCTCAATCTAGCGCTGTCTAGCTTGAGTGGCAATGCGAATGTAGGCGTTGGGATTGATGTTAATCAAAATGGGCTAATTGATTCAGCAGATCAGTTTTGGCAATCGAGTCGAGATGGCGTTGGTAATGAAACGATTCAGTTAGAACTGCTAGAAGCAGGTACTTATTATGTCGTTGTTAATAGCGTAGATAGTGTTGCAACGGGGTATGACCTCAGAATTGTAGCGCAGACGAGGCAACAAACGGATATTCTATGGCGTAATCTCACGAATTCGACTTTGGGCTATTGGCAGTTTGAGGGCTTGCAGTATATCGGCTCTAAGCAAATCCCGACGCCCGTTGGCGGGGAATGGACGATCGAGGGGATTGGAGATTTTAATGGCGATATCAATGACGATATCCTGTGGCGGGAACGCAGCACGGGTAAGATGGCTGTGTGGTTGATGGCCAATGGCACTTACACTGCAACGCCCATTCTCAATAATGTGATGGTGACGGCGGATTGGCAGGTGAAGGGGGTTGCGGATATTGACCTGGATGGGAAGGCGGATGTGGTTTGGCACAATCCCACCAGTGGCGATGTCTATCTCTGGAAGATGGATGGGGCAAATCGGGTTAGTGATAAGCTCCTAGCCCAGGGCTTGGTTGGCAATGCTTGGGCGTTGGAAAAGGTGGCGGATTTCAATGGCGATCGCACGGGGGATTTGCTGTGGCGGCACCAGCAGACGGGGGAACTGCATCTCTGGGGGATGACTGGGTTTGCGATCGATGGCAATAAGACCCATGTTGTGGGTCAGGTGAATGGCCAAGGCCAGTTTACGGCGTTACAAATTCCCGCGAGTACAGGCTGGAAGATTGAAGGAGCAGGGGACTTTACGGGCGATGGTAAGGCGGATCTGCTGTGGCGCAACAGTCAGGGGCAGATTGCGGTGTGGGCGATGGATGGCTGGAAGGTACAGTCTTCACCAATTTGGCAGGGGGTAGTGGTAGATTCTGGTTGGCAGTTGGTGGGGATTGATGACTTTAGTGGGGATGGTAAGACGGATGCGCTGTGGCAGCACCAAAGTACGGGGGATTTGGTGATTTGGCAGATGAATGGGACGCAAACGCCGATGGGTAGTGCGATGGTGAATCCCAGTCAGAATGGACAGATTAAGGCGATCGGGACGGCGGTGCGGCCTGTGGTTTGGGATGAGGCGGGGGATACCTGGGCGCTGGCGACGGGGCTGGGGACGGTGACTGGTTCTGGGCGACAGGTGGGGACGCTGAGTGGTTGGGATCGGGATGATTTCTATCGGTTTTCGTTGAGTGCGGCCAGTCCGATCGGGCTGTGGTTGCATGATTTGACGGGGAATGGGGAGTTGCAGTTGCTCGACAGT